>JAUYTF010000431.1 GCA_030695285.1 Eubacteriales bacterium
TGGGCAAGCGCTCGCAGGGAACCTTCTTGCGGCACAGACCGGCTTACGGAAAATCGTATCGAAAGGAATTCAGCATGGTCATTCAAACGCTGTCGGTCGATAAGCTAGTACCAGCAGTTTACAATCCACGCAAAAACCTGAAGCCCGGTGACCCGGAATATGAAAAGCTGAAGCGTTCGCTTTCGGAGTTCGGGTATGTGGAGCCGGTCATCTGGAATCAGACCACAGGCCACATCGTCGGCGGACACCAGCGCTTGAAGGTGCTGATCGACACCGGCGTGACCGATGTCGAATGTGTCGTTGTGGAAATGAGCGAGGAAAAAGAGAAAGCGCTCAATGTCGCGCTCAACAAGATCAGCGGTGAATGGGACAAAGAGAAACTCTCCCTGTTGATCGCCGACCTACAGGGCGCGGATTTCGATGTATCGCTGACAGGTTTCGACGCGCCGGAGATCGATGCGCTGTTCAAGGATGCGCAGCGCAAGGGCATGCAGGACGATGATTTTGACGTTGACGCCGCGCTCAAGGAACCGGCGATCACGAAGCCGGGTGACCTTTGGCTACTCGGAAAACACCGTCTGGTCTGCGGCGACAGCACGAAAAAAGAAGTGTTCGATTTACTCATGGACAGTGTGCAGGCGAACCTCGTGGTCACGGATCCGCCGTACAACGTAAACTAAGAAGGCAACGCGGGCAAAATTAAAAACGACAATATGACCGATGGCGCGTTCTATGAGTTCCTGCTCGCGTCGTTTCAGAACATGGAAGCAAGCATGGCGAACGACGCGTCAATCTATGTGTTCCACGCGGATACGGAGGGGTTGAACTTCAGAAGAGCGTTCTCGGAAGCGGGGTTCTATCTCTCCGGCACATGCATTTGGAAGAAGCAGTCTCTGGTACTTGGGCGAAGCCCGTATCAGTGGAGGCATGAGCCAGTCTTGTTCGGGTGGAAGAAAAAGGGTAAGCACGAATGGTACGCCGATCGTAAACAAACGACCATATGGGAGTTCGACAAACCCAAGCAGAATGCCGACCATCCGACCATGAAGCCTGTGGAGCTGCTGGCGTACCCGATTTTGAACTCCAGCATGGCGAACTGTGTAGTGCTTGACCCGTTTGGCGGCAGCGGCAGTACACTGATCGCTTGCGAACAGACCGATCGTGTCTGCCGTATGATCGAGCTGGATGAAAAGTACTGCGATGTGATCGTGAAACGGTTTATCGAGCAGGTTGGTTCAACGAAGGATGTCACCTTGATTCATGACGGTGTGAAAACGCCATATGCGGAGGTTACGCATGCGTGAACTGACGCTTGGCAGCCTGTTCGACGGCAGCGGCGGATTTCCGCTCGGCGGGTTGCTCTGTGGAATTCACCCTATATGGGCAGCGGAGATTGAGCCGTTCCCGATTCGCGTCACGACAAAGCGGATGCCGTTCATCCGGCATCTGGGCGATGTGTCGCGCATCGACGGCGCATTGATTGAGCCGGTCGATATCATCACATTCGGTTCGCCCTGCACCGATCTGTCTGTTGCGGGAAAGCGCGCGGGATTGTCGGGTTCGCAATCCGGTTTATTTCATGAAGCGATCCGCATCGTGCGGCAAATGAGGGAAGCAACGAATGGAACATATCCAAAATACATCGTCTGGGAAAACGTCCCGGGCGCGTTCAGCAGCAACGGAGGACAGGACTTCAAAGCGGTGCTCGACGCGATCGTCGGGATCGTCGCGCCGGGAGCCGAAGTGCCTGCGCCTGCAGATGGCAAGTGGCCCAACGCCGAGATATGTCTGGGAACTGGATGGAGCGTGGGATACCGCGTTGTCGACGCGCAATACTTCGGAGTTGCCCA
>JAUYTF010000302.1 GCA_030695285.1 Eubacteriales bacterium
TAGGATATACTTTCTTGGTTCAATCTGCCTCAGGTGTAGATATGAAGCTGCCAGAGCGATACAAGTGGAATCTGGTTTATTCAAACGTGACGCAAAAATGGTATTATCACTCAATCAAAGATTCCAATGAGATTAATATAGAAACGCTCTCAATCTCAAAGGATTAACTGGCACATTTCGTCCAAGGATATGTTTTCGACAGGAAAGACAAAACCTGTCACAAACTCAAAAAACAGCCCGGTCATTCGGCCGGGCTCAGTCTGTGCTTTTTTTGTGTTTCGTCCATTCCGAACCGTGATCCTTGAATGACAGCTTTTGCAAAGCGCGAACAGATTGTTTTCATCGTGCGTGCCGCCCTTTGCTAGCGACACAATGTGATGCACATCCTACGCCGACGTTTCCCTTTTTCAGAAATATCATTAGTGGATCGCTATTAACCCCTAAACAAATAGTGATTATAACTTATCCTGTAGTCAATTGAACCATGCTATCTATTAATATCCAACCCCTACGCCGTTCTTTTCCAAAAATGACAGGTGATATATGCTTGCAGGTTGTTGTGCGCCGTACCGCTGCCGATATTACCGACAGTGCCAGATACCGTCGCGGTGTGATTGTGCGATCCCCCTGTGCCGGTTGTCTGCCCGCTTGAGCTGCCACCGTTGATCATATAGTAATAGGTAGAGGCAGCGCTGCTACCACGCCTGCGTGCGACGATCATTCTCTCAAAACAAGAAGTCGCGTTCTGCAACGCGTCCTCGATGGTTTCGACCTTATCTTATTGAGCATCGATCTCTTTTCGCAGGACTTGGTTCCGGGCGGTCAGCGCAACGACTGATTTGTCTTGCTTGTTAAATTGGGAAATGGCGAGGCTCATCTCGCTCCCAGGCGCCTCCAATGACCGATTGATCTCGGAGAGCGATTTTTGGAACACCTGTTCTCCCCCGGTTCCGATCTTGAGGCCGAAATCAGAGTTGACCCTATGCGCAGAAATCCTCCTTTCTGCAGTCTAAAGCCGTACCCTGCTACTGAATGCACTTTTCCAAGCATAAATGACGCGAAACTCTTGCATCACTATGGTTTTCACTGTACAATAACCTTATCTAGTATTGAATACTAGCAATCCTATTTTAAAGAACCACAATCAAAAACAGCGTGCCGCGCCGCGGCATGCGGAAGCGAGGCAAATCATGAGTTACCGCATTTTTACCGACGCGACCAGCGACCTACCGACGAAGATTACCGAACAGCTGAACATTGCCGTGCTGCCCATGGGCTTCACGATGGACGAGAAAGAATACTTCTACATCCCCGGACGCTCTGACATGCCCATCGAAACGTTCTATGAGAAGATGCGCGCCGGTGTGAAAGCGATTACCGCACAAATCAACGACTATACGTTTATCGAAGCTTTTGAACCCGTGCTTAAAGCTGGTGAAGATGTGCTTTACATCGGCTTGTCCTCTAAGCTCTCGGGAACGGTGCAGTCCGCCGTCAATGCGGCAAAAGAACTTTCGGCCAAATACCCTGAGCGAAAGGTGGTCGTGATTGACTCTTACTCCGGCTCCCTTGGCGAAGGATTACTTGTGTATTACGCTGCGCGCAAGAAAGATCTGAGTTTAGACGAACTGGCCATGTGGGTCGAAGAGAACAAGCTTCGCTTTGCTCACTGGGTCACTGTGGACGACCTCGTCTACCTCAAGAGTGGTGGACGCATCAGCGGATCCACTGCGGCCATTGCCACCGTTCTCAACATCAAGCCCATCATGCATATGGATAACGATGGTTACCTCGTCGCCGCGGAAAAGGTACATGGCCGAAAGAAGGCCCTGCGCGCGCTATTTGACCGTATGGAGAAGACCGTGGATACCGTCGCGACCGACACCATGTTCATCGGCCACTGCGATGCGGTAGCAGATGCGGAGTACGTTGCTACGCTCATTCGCGAAAAGTACCCTAACATGATAGTGCACATCGACACCATCGGTACGAGCATCGGCGCACACACCGGTCCCGGAACCATTGCGCTGTTCTTTGTTGCCAACGAACGGTAACGTATCCGATTTGCACAAACGAGCGGGATTTACCCGCTCGTTTTGCCTGTTCCCCGACAGGCCCCCGATTGTCTGGTTAAATAAACCGCGCTAGAATGATAAAAATAAGCCTTTGCCGGAACCTCGTTACCAATATATGATGCAGCCAAATATGAGTACTCGAAAATGCGAGATCCAATGGACAATTATCGGAATCTCCACACTGTTGTGAGCAATTATCGGATCTTATTCTTGCAGTATAAGTGTTGACTGCTTCAGCCAGACGATCCTACAAAAAAGATGCGACAATATCATCAATATAGTATTCTCAATAAATTGGTTCTTGAGCTCTATGCGAGGCCTCCTATAATGCACCCTAGAACGAATGCCGTAAACTACCTCAAGTTCATTCGCGGAGGCAATCTGAATCAAACCGCCAAGCCAAAGCGCTTGTCAGCCAAATACAGATTCGCCAGCGCGAACACCATATGCAGTTTTTCGTCTTGTTTTCGTCGCCTCTTATATCGCGTCTTAGGATAGCCGAATGTTCCTTTTACAACTCCGAATACATGCTCGACTTTCGCACGTACTGATGATTTTTCCCGCTCGCGCCTTTTGATTTGCCCCATGGAACGCACTGTGTTATGTTTGCGCTGCGATGGCCTGCGATTGATTTTATATTGGGTTTTTTTCCCGCGTTTGTTGCGAGTGAGAGCATCTTCGTGTTGATCAGCCCCGAGAAAAACGGAATCACCGTGCACGTTTTCCTCTTCTCCGTGCAGCAGTTTCGCTGTTATCGTCACATCATGCACATTGGCTGCAGTTGTTTCCAGATGATTCCTAGTTTATTAACCTTGCTCCTCGACCATAAAGCGGGGGCAGATCATGTATATTATGCTTCCGAAATTATTTACACCAGAGCTCCTTATATCTGTTTATCGTCTAAGGCACTGTCTTCGCGCTTTTTGGAATCCTTGATGTGATTTTGGTTTGACAGCCGTTCATTCTTCATCAATGTTAAAATTGAACTTGTATCAGGGTCTACTTCACCATATTTGATGAATATCGCAATTTCTTCTGTGAATCCGACATAGTAAATGACAAGTATCATTGAGATGATATATGTGGTATCAAAGAAGTATGAAAGTATAAGCAGAAAGTAAACCAACACGCCATTGAGTTTCAGCAAGAATGTATGCATCATAATTGGTTTTTTACATCTGATGGAGGACACCACAAAAGACAAACCAAACAAGACAAAAAATGCGATCAACATAATGTTATTCGGTTTTAAGTATGCAGGATAGAGCCTTGCAATAAAGTATGCCGATGATACATAAAAGAATATATCAGCAAACGAATCTAGCGCTTTTCCCAGTTTCGTCTTTTGGTTAAGCATTCTTGCAATCAGACCATCAAAAAAGTCGGTTGAGCCTAATATTGCGTATCCGATCAGAAATGCCACCCTCATCTCTTTAATAGCGAAAAAAAACAAAACTGGTAGAAAAACAAATCGAGATAGCGATAAGATATTGGGTATAGTAATATTCTCTTTCTTGAACATACGCACTCTCCTTAGATATTTTAAAAGTCTTTATCATTTCATAAAAAGAGTATAGTACCTGAATTCGATGTGTAAAATTTTATTAGAATCCATCAACTCAATCTCACTAAGTAATCAGACCTGATATTTGATCATACTACCATGTTCGACATCACCTTACAATCATAATCGAAAATTATAGTTCGAATGCAATAAAATGCGTACACAAAGCAAATACAGCAGCACTGGCAGCGTGCCGTCGAACACACCTGCGAGAAAGTTGATCTTTGCCACGAACTCGATCACGTTGCCGATATGTTGGCATGCCTTTAAATGCCGCGCTTAGCGTCCTTCGCAATCAAAATTAATAAACTAGAACCCCCTCTCCATCGACCGTTTCATTGTATCTACGTTAGCGGCTAAAGAGACGCAGCCCCATGAATCGAACTCTGAACCCCTCATTCTTAATACAGTGGATAAACCGTAACCCCGAAAATCAAGAGTACACCCTTGTAAAATTTGTTCCTCCTATGGAAAGAGTTTTAGCAACAGCATCACATCGCCCGATTGACAGAAAGGTCGAAACAACAAACAAACGAGGCTGCCGATTCCGCGGCAGCCTCGCTCACAAGGAGGGACTCAGACGAAGCTAGATTACTTAGAATGGATAGTTGCCAACGTTCTCGGCAGTAAAAACAACACGTTCCGGTAAGAGCACGACGCCGTTATTCATGTCAGGCGTGGTTGCGCCGGGCACGAGAGCATCATTGGCAACGATCGAGCAGTCGCCGATGCCGGGAACCGTGATGGTATCGCCGGCTTTACAGGTGTTGCCGGCTGCGAGGTATGCTGCAAAGTAGCAGCCCAACGCGCCCTGGATACCGCAATCCCAAAGACCCCACTGTTCAACGATACCAGCGTTGAGGTAAGCGGTCATGCCGGAAGGCGTGCAGAACCCGGTGATGGTAATGTCATCCTTGGTCAGACCCTTATTCTGGGCGGCTTGGCTCTGCCCGGGTAGCGCAGTGGAATCGTTGCAGATGATCAGGTCGATATCAGAGTATGCATCCAGGATGGATTCACCGATCGAAACGGACTTCTGGGAGTCCTGTTCGGAATAGAACGGACCTCCGACAACGACCCAGTTCGGGTACATTTCTTTGATGTATGCTTCACCGGCGACGTACCAGCTGTTCTGGTCGGCGACGGCAGCCTGGGAATAATGCCACGCATACTTGATCGTGCCGTTGACATCCTTGCCACGGTTGGTCAGGGCATCCGCGCCCATGTCAACCAGCATCTGGCCGAGGATTTCCGGCGTGCCCTGGGAGACCATAAGGGATCGCGCGTCATCCGAAACGTCGGAATCCCACGTGGTGACGACGATGCCGGCAGCAATTGCTTCCTTCAGCTTCTCATCGAGCGCTTTTGCGTCAACGGAAGAGATGGAGATCGCGTCCACGCCGGCGTCCATGGCCTGCTGAATGACTTCCAGCTGGTCGGTGACAGAAGCGGTCGCGCTGCCCATATACTTCACGGTGATGCCCCACTGTTCGGCATACTTCTGCGCGCCGGCATTCGCGGCTTCGAAGAAGGAGTTGC
>JAUYTF010000473.1 GCA_030695285.1 Eubacteriales bacterium
CATCATCCGCGCCCTGCCGGGGTTCGGGCGGCTCTATCAGAGATTCTGCCAGTAAGCCACCGATTCGAGCCAACAACACGCATCAATTTCGAGCCAACAACACGCATCAATCAAGAAACGCAACAGCGCTGCGGGGGAACCCGCGGCGCTTGTGTTTTTTGGCCGTATCTACAGTTTCCAACTCTTCAGAAAAACTTGCGTACTCTCCGCCTGCGGCGTTTGCAGCACCTCCGCCGTTTTGCCAAGCTCGCCGATGTTGCCGCCGTCCAGCGCGAGCACGCGCTGAGAGAGCCGCATTGCCTGCGACGGCGCATGGGAGGAAAACACGAGCGTGCAGCCCGTTTGCTCGATATAATGCTCAATTGCGCGCTCGATCCGCTCGAGCGCCGCAATATCCGCGCTCGCGGTCGGTTCGTCCAGTAGCAGGAGCTTTCGCGGCCGCGCCAGCACGCGCGCCAGCGCCATGCGCTGCATTTCCCCGCCGGAGAGACGGTTAGCGCGCGCTTTGCATAGATGCAGCAGTCCAACGCGCTCCAACGCCTCCTGCGCTTGTTTCTTCTTCTCCAGCTCACCCGCCAGCGCGAGTTCCACGTTTTTGAGCACACTCAGGTCAAACGCATACGGATGCTGCGGCAGATAGCCGATCTCACCACTACGCAAATCCTCCGTTCGGACGGTGCCAACGTCCGGTGCAATCACGCCCGCCAGCAGCCGAAGCAGCGTGCTCTTGCCGCTGCCGTTGGGGCCGATGAGCGCGAGCCGCTCTCCCTGCTGAATGCGCAGCGCGGGGAGATCGAGCACGACGCGCGCGCCGTAGCGCTTCTGGATGCCCTCCATTTCTATCATATGCCGACGCTCCTTTGCAGCAGATGTGCCAGCACATTGACGACGAGCGAGATGAGCAGCAGCAGTATCCCCAGCGCGAGCGCATAAGAAAAATTGCCCATGTTGGTATACATCATAATTGCGGTGGTCATCACGTTTGTCTTGTAGGCAATCGCCCCGCCAACCATCGACACAGCTCCCACCTCTGCCATCGCGCGGCCAAAGCCGAGCAGATAGGACGAAACCAACGCATATCTGCTCTCGTTGAGCGTGAGCAAAAACGTCTTCCCCCGCGTTAATCCCAGACCGCGCGCGCTCTCGCGAATGCCGTAAACCATCGGCGAGACTGCGGTCTCCATGCTGCTTGCGACAATCGGGGTAATCAGCAGCACTTGCGCGATGACCATGCCCGCGACGGTAAACAGCAGTTTATGCCCCCGCAGCGGCCCTGTACCGGAGAATAAAAGATAGCAAATCAGCCCGCAGACGACCGGCGGCAGCCCCGTGAGCGTGCGGTTGATCAAAATCAGCGCGCGCCGCCCGGGAAACCGCGCGGAGGCAAGCAGCACGCCATACGGCGCCCCGAGTAGGAGCGCCGCACAGGAGCTAAGGAGCGTCATCTTCAGCGTGACGGTGATGATGCTGACAAGAAGCGCGTTGCCCGCAAACAGCAGGTCGAGCGCGCGCGCAAAAGCGCTGCCCATATAGGCTTAGCCCACCGCGCCGCCGCTGGCGGCAAACGCGAGGAACGTCGCCTTGTCCGAAAAGATATAGCCGTCTATCTCGTTTGCCATGGTCAGGCAGACACCCATACCCGCGTTGCTAAAGAGATACCATTCTGTATAAGCTGCGACGCTGGCGGGATCGACCGTAATGCCAAGCGATTCCGGCCAGAGTGAGACTTCCTTCGTGTGCGTACCGCTCGCATCCCCGCGCGAAACAAACGCAAACTTGCCTTCCGCGATGCGCGCAAACGCTTCCTTTACGTTGCCCGCTTCGGCACACTTGGCGAGATCGTCCACGGGACCTATCAGCACAAAGTAGTTATACATAAACGTGAGCCGCTCGTTTGTGTATCCATCCAGCAGCTTGGCGTAGCCGTCCGCAACAAACGCTTCCTCCTGCGACTTGCTGTGCACGAGAATGAGATCCGCGTTCCCCATGGTCGCGGCGGCAATGGCCTTGCCCGTTCCGGCGGAGCTGACCTCTACCGTGTAGCCATACTGGTTCTCAAATGCGGGCAGAAGATAAGCCAGCAGCCCGCTGTCGTTGACCGAGGTGGTGGTCGAGAGCCGGATCACTTTCGTTGCGTCATTCGCCTGCACAATCTCCTCTGTAAACGTTGGCTTGTCGTTTTTGAGGGTGAAGAGCGCCTCGCCATACTCCGCCATGCCAAAGCCTTCGATCAGTTTTGCGGCCTCGCTGCTCATCAGCCAGTCGATGAGCGCCGCGGCTCCGGCGGTATTAACCGCTACGCCGCGCACCGCGTTCCCGTCCGCGTCCTTGAAGGGTGCCGCGTCGTTGACCGCGATGACGGTGTAGTTGTTGATCATGCTGTCGTCATGCTCGAGCAGGATTTTAATGCCGAGTCCGTCGGTGGTCGCCGGAACATCGGCAGCATCCGGTTCCGTCTGTACGGTCACGGGTGTTACGTCCAGCGCGGGCGTTGGCAACGCTTCAGGCTTTGCGCAGGCAGCTGCCGAAAGCAAGAGTAAAGCAACAAAAATGACGAGGCAAATGCGTTTGGTCATGATGATCCTCTCCGTTTTCCACAAGGAAAATCACGCGACCCATCGCCTTTGCGCCCGCCGTGTTATTTCGGTTCCATCCCCTTTGCAAACATGGCAGGCAGTCCCGTTACCGGTTCTACCCATTGGCCTATGCAACCTTTCAAACAGGCTGCGAAGGCTCGGAGATTTTCCTTGCATATTCAGTTTTCATGGTAGCCCGCCTCAAGTGCGTTCGCTTGCGCATACTTGCGCTTCTATTGCGGTGACACGCCAAAAAGCGGTGCTTTGATACGGGTATTCTCTCACGGCGTGTTCGTCTTGTCAAACCCTCAGGAGATAATCCGCGCCCGCTGCCTTCATCGCAAGCCTGCGTACGCAGCGGCAGCAAGCTTTTTCAGCAACACTCCTGTCGCCGGCGCGACGCCTGTTTCCCGCGCGATTCGAGCGGAATCATATCCCGCCTGCGTGTACTCTGGCCGCAAGAAGATGAGCTTCGTCTGGCGACCTGTGCGCAGCGCATCCTCGCGGCACATCTGCTCGCTATAGCGCTGTTCGTTTTCCGCATCGCTGGCGAGGGTTGCGCGCCTCGCTTCACGCCGCTGCCAGAGGCGCATATAGACCGGCATAACAACCGCCAATCCCAGCATGCCATACCCGATGATCCGGCTTGCCATGCTATCCGAGAGGGCTGCAAGCAACGCGCCGATGGGTAAGAAAAGAGCCGGCCAGAGCAGCAGCTCTCCGCGCAGATGGCGGTCTTTTTTGATTGTTTCGATATACGCACGCAGGCATGCCCGGCAAACCCCGCGATAGATCACACCAAAAAACGCTTCTCTATCGCTAAAGCGCGCATAGGCAAACGTATCATCCGCCGCGCTACCGCAAACATGGCATTTGCTCTGGTTCGGTTGCTCCAAGAAGTACACCCCTTCAGCATCGCTAGTCTTTTTAGTTTGAAGGCTGCTTTTGCAGGATTCACACGAACTGCATGTATTTCACGTCACTAATATATCATAAAACCATGCGCGGCAATCTTTTCTTTTTCTCACTTTCGTAAAGTTTACAATTTAGCGTGTTCCGCTCGCTTGAAAAGTAATCGCGCGTACTGTACTGCGCGGTACAATAATAAGCGGAACGCGTCAGGGTAAGCCCCGTTTTTCCAGCTCTTGTTCCTCCTGCGCTAGACGCGTGTGATCACGTGCGCCGCAATGGCGATCGTGAGCGCAACCACAGCGCCCCTGTGCGCCCAGAGCATGGCAGGCGTGCGCTTTTTCGCTTTGAACAGGATTCCGCCGAGCGCGACCGCGACGAGCGCAAGCGCCGCCGCGATAATCCCCGTGACCGATACCCACTTAAAGATGATCTGCAGCACTACGTGCGCCAGCATCAGCACCATCGCGCCTGCGCCGAAAAAGCGGTGGTTTTTTATAAGAAACTTCATCACAGACGCATAGGCCTGCTTGAATTTGTTCTCTTTGGGGAGTTTCATCACGCACTTGCGGTTGACAAGCTTGACGAAGAAGTTCAGAAGCGCCAGTCCGAAGAGTACAGCGGTGAGAATGCCGAATAGGTTGCCGAGTTGATACATATCTTGAATCCTCTTTTCTGTTGGTTGATGGAATAACCGTATCATGTTGTTGTTTGATAGGCAAGATGGAGCATGAAAATTTCTAAGTATTCACTTCTATTGTCAGATTTTTACGCGTAATATAGATATATCAGGTTAGAAATCTTGAGTTTTATGTCAGACTGTTACTCTTAATAAAGATATATCGGGCGAGAGTTCTTGAGTTTTATGTCAGATTGTTACGCGTAATATAGATATATCAGGTGAGAAATCTTGAGTTTTATGTCAGATTGTTACGCTAAATAGATATATCAAGTGAGACTTCTTGAGTCTTA
>JAUYTF010000485.1 GCA_030695285.1 Eubacteriales bacterium
CGCAACTGGCGGATGACAGTATCCATATGGCCGCAAAAACTGGGCGTGTTGTGATGTACTCCTCCTTCCCGACGAATAAACCGGTTGAACTGGATGTCAACGCTGTGCATTCTACTGAAATGAATATCACCGGCGCTGTCAATCAGAACACGAGTGATTTTCTCGCAGCGGCGCGGATGCTCAGCTTTGGCATCATCGATCCGTCGCACTACATTTCGGAAGTCGTACCGCTCGAAAAGATCGACTACGCATTTGAGCGCGCAGTAGACCCGGAAACGTTCCGCGTGCTGGTTGAGTTATAATACGTAAAAATGTAACAGCCCCTTTTTTGAAACGTAGACTAAAATCAATATTAGAAAAGCACCCGTTCAATTCATTTATCTACTCTAGCGCGGTATTTGCGTCAATGATATGAAGTATGGGGAGTGCCTTAGCACTCTTCAGCTTCCGTTATTGATCCGTAAACCAGTAATTTCATCTATAGTAAAGCATGATCCCATCGGACTCATTTTCAATAGTAAAGCTTGATCCCATCTGACTCATTTTTAATAGTAAAGCATGATCCCAACGGACTCATTTTAAATGGCATATAAAATAGACAACCTGATTCCAAGTGACACAACCTACAATGACGTATGAACTTAAGGTAGATTGCACTCCCGCGAGGGCAGGGTTGCGTAACAACAAGTTGCTTTTTGGTTATCAACTATACTGAAAATTTTACCCTGAATTAGGGCGCAGGCCAAGCTGCGTCATAAGATAAGCCAAACAGAAATAAGAGAAAGCAGGGGGTTTGAAATGTCAAACGAAAAGGGAAAACTCGGATTACTCAGTAGCACGACGATTCTGATCGGTGGTATGATTGGAAGCGCGATCTTTTCGCTTTCGGGCTTAACGATCATGAACGCAGGACCGGCATCCATCATTTCGTGGATCGTCGCAGGCATCATACTCATTGCCTATGGTCTGCAGACGGCAGAACTCTCCACCATGTATCCGCAGTCTGGCGGTATCTTCGTGTTTCCTTCAAAGGCGCTTGGCAAAACCGAAAAAGCGGGTAAGATCTGGGGCTGGATTTCGGCCTGGGCATACCTGTTCGGCTGCATCGCCGGCGCGGCGTTCTCTGCCATGTATGTTGGCATCTACTTGAGCGTCAGCTTCCCCGCGCTTGGCAGCATCGGGACAGTGATCGCCATTGGAGTGGTCATCCTTTGCGGCATCCTGAACATCATCCAAATCTCCGCAATGGGCAAGATCAACTCGGTACTGACCATTGGCCTGTCAGTGGCCATGGTTGTCTTTATTGCAACCGGTCTGACCAGCGGCAAGTGGGACGGTTCTGCTCTCACACCGTTCTTCACACAGGGCTTGGAAGGCACCTTTGGCTTCATGGGCGCGATTCCGATCGCGATGGTCGCATTTGGCGCCATCGTAGCGGTATCGTTCATGGTTGGTGAAATCAAGAACCCGAAGAAAACGGTTCCGCAGTCGATGATCATCGCCATGAGTGTCGTGCTCGTGCTCTATGTCCTCATGATCGTCACCACGCTGGGTCTCGTGTCCGCGGGCTTCCTCCAGCAGAATCCGGGCATGGCATACATTCCGATGTATGCGGCGGTGTTTACCACCCTCGCAAACCTGCCGTGGCTGGGCTATGTCGTCACGATCGCCGCAGTGCTCGCGCTGATGACGACCATCCTCGTGGTCATGGCACTGGCTGGTCGTGCACTGCAGGCATCTGCGCAAGCGGGTATTCTTCCAAAGGGACTAAGCAAGATCAACGCAAAGACGAATACGCCGGTCAATGCGCAGTTGGTGGTCATCCTGGTGGTTGGCATCATCGCGGCATTCCCGAGCGCAACGAACTTCATCGTCAACTTTGGCTCCCTCTGTAACGCCATCGTGGTTGCCATCATCTGCTTGACAATCATTGCGGCGCGTAAGAAGAATCCGGAAATTACGGTCAAGTTCACGGCGCCCGGCGGCAGCGTGCTTCCGATCGCCACCTTCATCGCGATCATCGTCGCTTATATCCCGGGCATCATCGCTGGCGGCTACATGCTCTGGGTCTGGACTGCGGTGTACTTTGTAATCGGCATGGCGATCTATTTCATCAGCCAGGCTAAGAAAAAAGCTTAACCACGGCAAAACGACAGTTCATATTTGGAGCAGACGGCGTTCTGCCATGTGGCTTTGCCCGCATGGCAGGATGCCCAATAAAAGGGGTGTATTTGGCATGAAGTACTTTAATGAAAATGTTGATCAGATGGATAACACATGCGTTGCATTTGGAGATTTTGACGGAGTCCATTGCGGGCATAGGGCGGTTATCGATCGCTTACAGAACATATCAAAGCTGGGGTACACCTCCGTTGTCGTATCCTTTGCGTTTGATGAGTCGTGCGCAACAGAAAAAAAGATTCTGACAACCGAAGAAGAGAAGAACTATCTTCTGGAGAAAAACGGTCCGGAAGTCATGATCTCGTACAAAAAAGACAGCGGGGAGCAAGCATTCTCTGTTAAACGCCTGATTGGCGAGTTTCTTGTCGGAAAACTGGGTGCAAAGGTTATCGTTGCCGGATCCAACTATGAAAATATCGGAATACTCCGCGAATGCGCGGTGGAATTCGGGTATATG
>JAUYTF010000495.1 GCA_030695285.1 Eubacteriales bacterium
GCATCATCACACCGCATATCAGCTGGGCGTCGAAAGAAAGCCGCCAGCGACTGATGGATGTTGCCGTTGAAAACTTGAGCATGTTTATCAGCGGATCGCCGAGGAATATTGTGAATCCATAACACCCGAACACACGCGCAAGAATGGAGCAATTCAATCCTGAGATACATGAACCCCGAAAAGCAAACGTAGAGACTACTATACAAAAACAATAAATAGAAACATAAGGCAGAAATAAAAAACAGAAACAAATAACAGAAACAGGAGATCATTATGGTTCTTTTACTGGTAAAATACACGATGAAACCGGGCACAAGAGATGCGTTTCTGCAAAAGGTGGAGGCCGCCGGCATCACAAAGATAACGCGAAACGAAACCGGAAATCTCCGATATGAGTTCTATTGTCCGGTGGACGATGCGGACGCGATTTTGCTCCTGGAACAGTGGACAGACTTTTCCGTGGTGGAAACACACCGGACAATGGATCATATCAAATTGCTGGTAGCGCTCAAAAAAGACTACGTTATAGAAACGCAGATTGAACGATTTGATATCTAGCAGAAGAGCGAGCACAAAGCGCGGCTGCCTTCTCCCTTTGCCGCGAGCAGAACACAAAACAAAACCTGCGAAGTGACATCGCAGGTTTTTGATCATCGCAAATGTTTAATTGCGTTTCACAAATCATATGTTTAAATAATCGCATATAAATAATCGCAGATTTAATATCGGATATTATAATAGAACTTTGCAGTCAAGCTTGCCAGTGAACGGGCATATTGAATCGGATATTTAGGAAGCATCATGCGCTAATTAAACGGGTTCTCTGTCGCGTTTGGATTCAGGAAAGCGACTGCTTTGCCGAGGATGCGCACATTGGATCCCGCGCGCAGGACGACCGGCGCATAGGCGGCGTTTTCCGCCATGAGAACGATTTGATTCTCGTTTTTATACACGCGGCGCAGCGTCAGCGCGCCGTCGAGCATCACAACCGCTACCTCGTGGCTACGCACGTCTTCCATCATGCTGGCATAGACGATGTCCCCGTCGTTGATGTTGAGCTTCTTCATGCTGTCGCCCATAAAACGCATCGTAAAATCACAGCGGATGCTCTGGGGTACTTCGTCATAGCAGGCGACGTTCTGCTCATCCAGCAAGGGGAATCCCTTGACAGAGCGGTAGATGCGCGGCTTGACGATGGAGGACGGCAGCGCGGTGATCTGCCCGGACTTGGGGGAGACGCTCGGATAGGCGCGGCGCGTTTCCTCATCCACGATGAGATAATCCACGGTCACTTCAAAAAAACGCGAGAGCTTGATCAGCGTGGAACGCTTGATATTCTCGGTGCCTTTTTCGTAGAAGTTGACAATCGTCATATAGGGGATACCCGAGAGCCGGGAAAGCTGTGATTTATTGACGCCCCGTTCGGACATGAGTATGTCGAGTTTTTCCGTCATCGTCATCGTGATACACCCCGCAAGATGATTTGCCGCAAAAGCGGGTACGCCTTTCGGCTGTGCGCCTTAACGCCATCATAACGAATGAATCGGAAAAAGGCAAGCGTTTTCTACCATACAGCGTAGGATTTTTTGCGAGTTTGTTCAAAATTCGTTCAAATATGTACAAGGAGTTCAGCGTACCACAACATATAGATTTGCGTGCTCATCGGTTCCGGCATCGTATCAGGCGCAGGCGGAGAACGCGGAATTCAGAACGCCCGAAAAACGGATTGTAAACAATCTCGACCTCGTTTTTCATCGTCTGTCGCACGCTTGCTTTTTACCCATAAAAATGATATGGAAAAAAAAAACGGAGGCAGAGTGCTATGGGCAAATATGTCAACAAACAGGGTAAGACGGGGCCGTATTATGTACTCAAGGACGCCAATGGGGAACCCATCGGCAAGTCGGAAGTATATTCCTCCGAAGCTGCGGCAAAGAACGGCATTGAGAGCGTGCGCAAGAACGCCCTCATCGCGCCGATCGAAGACCAGACCGTCGAGGGATGGAAGAACATGGCAAACCCCGTATTCGAGCTGTTTAAGGATAAATCGGGCGAATTCCGCTTCCGTCTGCGCGCGAAAAACGGCGAACCGATCCTCGCTTCCGAAGGATATTCAGCCAAAGCATCCGCTATCGGCGGCATCGAGAGTGTGAAGAAGAACGCGGATTCGGAAGTCGTCGTAGAATAACGCTCAACGCACAGCAAAACGCACACGATAAACGATGCGACGGCATATGCTTTGATATGCCGTCGCATTTCTGAACGGTTTGGCTGATCTTGCGCTCGTGACCGTTGGAGGCCTTTATGATCTCGCTTCTTTCAAAACTTCTGATCAAAGACTATCAAAACGTAGCATCTTCCGCCGTGCGCCTGCGCTATGGTGTGCTTTGCGGCGCGGTCGGGATTTTCTTCAACGCTTTGTTGTTCGCGGGAAAACTGATCGCAGGTACGTTAACAGGCAGCATCGGCATCACGGCGGATGCGTTTAACAACCTTTCCGACGCGGGAAGCTCCGCCATTACGCTGGTCGGCTTTCGTCTCTCGGACGCGAAGGCGGACAAGGAGCATCCCTTTGGCCACGGGCGGTTTGAGTACATCTCCGGCCTGATTGTGTCCATGGCGATACTTCTCATGGGCGTTGAGCTGGTGAAAGCGTCCGTCGAGAGGATTGTGCATCCAGAAGCGGTTGCATTCTCATTTCTCGCGATGGGCATACTGGTGGCATCGATTCTCGTGAAGATCTATATGTTTCTTTACAATCGACGCATCGGAAAAAAAATCGACTCAGCGGCCATGCGTGCAACGGCGATGGACAGCTTTTCCGACGTTGCAGCAACCTCTGTCGTGCTGCTCTCCATGCTGGTGAGTAAATGGACGGGGTGGCTGATCGACGGCTACGCAGGCCTTCTGGTTGCGCTGTTTATCCTTTATACCGGCGTGCGTGCAGCAAAGGAAACCATCAGCCCCCTGCTTGGCCAGTCACCCAAGCGCGAATTTGTGGAGCGCATTGAGCGCATCGTGCTGGAGCAGGAGGGGGTGATCGGTGTTCACGACCTCGTGGTGCATGATTACGGACCGGGACGCAGGATGATCTCCCTGCATGCGGAAGTCCCCGCGGGTGGCGACATGATTCTGCTGCACGATACCGTGGACAATCTCGAAAAACTGCTGCGCAAGGAGTGCGGCTGTGAAACGGTCATCCACATGGATCCGGTTGAAACGAATAACGCGGAGACGAATCGGCTGCGCGCCGAGACACTCGCCATTCTTACCGCGCTGGATGCGCGGCTGACGCTGCACGACTTTCGCGTGGTAGCGGGGCCAACGCACACCAATCTCGTGTTCGACGTGGTGGTTCCGTTCGGATTTTCGATGACAGACGAGGCGGTGCGAAACGCGATCTTTGAACGCATCCATGCGCTGGAGGGAACGTGCTTCGCGGTGATCGAGATCGACAAATCCAGCGTTCGCGCTGAAGAACAGGATGCGCACTGACGCGTTCTGTTCAGAATTTTTAACTAACGGAGGAGCATTCGATGCTGACAAAATGGGGAAAAACGCTCGATCGGGAACATATTCTGCCGGAGTATCCGCGCCCGCAGTTTCGCAGGAGCAACTGCGAAATTCTCAACGGCGCTTGGGAATATGCCATCACGAGCGTATCCGCGCAAGTTCCGCCGGATCGGTTTGACGGCACAATACTCGTTCCGTTTTCCCCCGAGAGCGAACTTTCGGGCGTGGGGCATACGCTAAAGCCCTTAGAATGCCTCTGGTATCGACGGCAAATCGAAGCGCCGCTGGGATATGAC
>JAUYTF010000497.1 GCA_030695285.1 Eubacteriales bacterium
TGGGAAGAAGGTTGCTTTCCGTTCTCCGGAGGAAGCATTGCATGCGGGCGTCGGGGTGGTGTATCAGGAGCTGAGTAACTTTGTGCACCTCGACGTGGCGACCAATCTCAACGCAAATGATTTCCCCGTGAAAAACGGCATGATCGATTATCGCGCGCTCTACAAAAGAACGCGTGAACATCTCGATGACTGCGGGTTGCAATATATCGACGAAAAAAGCACGATGCGTCAGTTGAGCCTTGGCACCCAGCAAATGGTAGAGATTGCCTCGTTATTAGGGCAGAATGCTAAGGTCGTCATACTCGATGAACCGACATCCGCGCTCACCGAGGTCGAGGTGGAAAAGCTCTATGAGCTCATCCGCCGCATGAAACAGCAGGGCGTGACCATCGTGTATATCTCGCACCGTCTAGACGAGGTGCTGCACCTTGCCGATACGATTACGGTACTCAAGGATGGTGAGCATATCATCACCTTCCCGCGGGACGAGCAAACGACAAAAGAACAGCTCGTTCGATACATGGTCGGGCGCGATGTGGAGTTTGACTATCGCACAAGCCGGACCGCGCAAAGCGAGATTTTACTTGAGGCCAAGGAACTCACGAGCGGCGACACACTTCAGCAGGCATCGTTTGTGCTGCGCAAGGGCGAAATCCTCGGCATCGCGGGACTCGAAGGCTCAGGGCGCACAGAACTACTCGAAACACTCTTCGGCTGGCGGCCTGCCAGTAGCGGCGAGATCTGGCTGGAAGGCAAAAAAATCCGCGTACATAACCCGATTGACGCAAAGAAACATGGATTTGCCTACATTACGAAGGACCGCAAACTGCTAGGACTGTTCCTCAAGCAGGATGTAAAGGCCAATATCGCGGCGGCTTCCGAAAATCGGTATAAGCGTGCGGGACTTATCAGCTACAGCAAAATTGCGCAGAACGCAAAGCACTACGTGGATGCCATGCGTATCAAGTGCGCAACGCTGACCCAGCTCGTAATGAACCTCTCCGGGGGTAATCAGCAGAAGGTTCTGCTCTCGATGTGGTTGGCAGACAACCCCAAGATCATGCTCATCGACGAGCCGACGCGTGGTGTAGACGTTGGCGCAAAAGCAGAGATCCACGCATTATTGCGCAGCATCGCCGCGCAAGGCAAGGGGATTCTCATGGTTTCTTCGGAGCTTCCGGAGATTATGGCGTCATGCGACCGTGTGATCGTTATGTTCGAAGGAAGGATCTCCGGTGTACTGGATAACGACAAACAACTCTCCGAGGAGCGCATGATTTCACTGGCCTCGGGCATGACGGCAGCAGGCTGAGCTCTGCTGCCAGAAACCGGGATGACAACATCCCGAATACTTGCAACGACAATACAAAACAACCGAAAAAATATAAAAAAACATACGAAACCGTATGGGTTATTAGAGTTTGCTTTTTTGAAGAATCAAATGAACTATGATTCGTAAAACGCAAGTGAAACGAGACATAAGAAACTTAAAGATAGCGTTAAGAGTTCCTTAGTGTAACCGGAATCAAAGAAACCAAAACAGAATTTTAAAGATTTCCTTTAAAAAAGGAAATAAATAAATAAGGAGGTAGTACGTAATGAAAAAGGCTTCGATTCTTGTTGTAATTCTCATGGTGGTTGCTCTCCTGGTAACGGGATGCGCAGCTCCCGCGCCCGCCGCTACGACAGCGGAAACGACTGGAACAACGGCAGCAGCGCTCCCCGGTGAGGGAGAAACCTATGTGATCATCGGCTCCCTGTTCCAGCTGGAGTTCTTTGATGCACTCAAGGCGGGCGTCAACGATGCGGCGAGTTCCATCGGCGCGAAGTGGTATTATGCCGGTCCGCAGGAATTCGTTCCGGATCAGATCTCTCAGGCCATCGACCAGGCCGTTGCGAACAAGGTTACCGGTATCGTTCTGCACGGTCAATCCCCCGAAACCGCAGCCGCGATTGACAATGCAATTGCCGCCGGCGTGCCCGTGATCATCGTGAATACGGACATCCCCAGCAACCGTCTGTCATTCCTCGGATGCAGCCCGTACCAAGCCGGTTACGACATGGGTGATCAGATGGGTCAGCTCCTTGCGGGCAAGACGGGCACAGTCCTGATCTCCACCGCAATCAGCGCCGGTCAGCCATCCGCTCTTGAAAACCTGCGCGGCGCGAAAGAAGCGCTTGCAAACTACCCCGGTGTTGCGGTTGTTGAGGTGGATGACACTGCGGATGCAAACGTCGCCGCAACCAACATCGGCGCGGCTCTCCAAGCCAATGCGAATGTCGTCGGCATCATTGGCCAGCAGGCTTATACCGCAGTTGGTGCATGCACCGCGGTTCGCGAAGCGGGCCTCACAGGCAAAATTGTCGTCATCGGTCGGGACCGCGACACTGCCACACTCGAGCTCATCGAAAACGGCGAACTTGCCTCA
>JAUYTF010000499.1 GCA_030695285.1 Eubacteriales bacterium
TGATGGAAGCAGCTTTACCTGACTATCTGTCGTATGACGACGCGATGGACTACATCCATCATGTCACATGGCGCGGCAGCAGACTGGGATTGGAGCGCACGCGCGAACTATTGGAGCGCATCGGCAACCCGCAAAAAAAGCTGAAGTTCGTACACGTTGCAGGAACTAATGGCAAGGGCTCAACCTGCGCCATGATCGCAAAAACGATGACGCTCGCGGGCTATCAGACGGGGTTATACATCTCGCCTTTCATCAATCGTTTCAACGAGCGCATGCAGATGAACGCAGAGCCGATCTCGGACGAGATGCTCACGAGGATCACTGCGTTTATCAAGCCGCACGCGGATGCGATGGCGGATCATCCGACAGAGTTTGAGCTCATCACGGTCATCGCGTTTGAATACTTCAATCGCAGCAAGGCGGACATCGTCGTGCTAGAGGTCGGCATGGGCGGCGAACTGGACTCCACCAATGTCATCGACACGCCGGAGCTCGCGGTGATCACCAACATCGGCCTCGATCACACGCGCGAACTTGGGGATTCTATTCCGGATATCGCAAAAGCCAAAGCGGGCATCATCAAGTCTGGCGGCGATGTGCTGATTTACGACCAGAATCCGGCAGCGGACGAGGTGTTCGCCAGCGCGTGTTTGTCGCGCGGTGCACGGCTGCATATCACCAATCACAGCCGGATTTCAAACATCTCGCCCTCGCTCGACTCCTTGCGGTTTGACTGCACGCCATACGGCACGCTGCAATGCGGCCTTGTTGGCATCTATCAGGCAAAGAACGCAGCGGTGGCGATCTGCGCAATCGAGTTGCTACAGGCAAAGAATTGGAAGATTTCCGAACAAAATCTGAAGGACGCTTTGCTCAGCGTCAGTTGGCCTGCGCGTTTTGAGTTGCTGCAAAGAAACCCCGTATTCATCGTGGATGGCGGGCACAACCCGCAGGGCATTACCGCCGTTATGCAAAGCCTGAAAGAACATTTTCCCGATCGCAAGATCACGTTTTTAATCGGCATCATGGCGGATAAGGACATCCAGCAGATGATCGATCAACTTGCCTCGCTGGCAAAAGAGTTTGTCGCCGTCACGCCTAATAACCCGCGTGCGTTGAGGGCAGATGTGCTCGCCGCGATGCTGGCTGAGCGCGGCTTTTCCGCCGTTTCGCGCGGGAGTATTGCGCAAGGCGTTCACATGGCGATTGCGCTTGCGGGAGCGGACGGAATCGTCTGCGCGCTTGGTTCGCTTTACATGCTTGGCGATGTTCGCACGGCGCTCAATGTACACTAATCTATCTTACCCGGAGGCAAAAATGGTTTTTCGCGATCAAACAATCGATGCATTCATCCACGAACTCTCTTCCAAGGCGCCGATTCCCGGCGGCGGTGGCGCAAGCGCGCTGGTCGGTGCGCTGTCGGCTGCGCTGACGCATATGGTCGCCGCGCTCACGGTCGGTAAACCCAAATATGCCACGGTCGAGACGGAGATGAACGAGCTTCTCAAAGAGACGGAATCACTTGCAAACCGCTTTCTTGCGCTGATGGATGAGGACGCAGCGGCGTTTGAACCGCTTGCTCAGGCTTATCGTCTGCCCAAAGAAACCGAGGCGGAGCGGGCGGAAAAGACGCAGCGCATGGAAGTTGCGCTCAAAAGCGCGGTTCTGCCGCCGCTTGAAATCATGGAAACGTGCGCAAAGTCTCTCCCGTTGATTGCGCTCTGCGCCGAAAAAGGCAGCGTTGTCGCCGTCAGCGACGCTGGTGTTGCCGCATCTCTCTGCCGTGCGGCGCTGGAAGGTGCGAGCCTGAATGTGTTTATCAATACGCAGGGCATGCAGGATAAAGCATATGCCAGCTCGTTAAACCAGCGCGCGCGTGAGCTGCTCTCGCGATATGGCGCAGAGGCGGAAACCATCTATCGCGCTGTTTCCGAGCGGATCGGCGCATAAAAGACCTGCATCTTATTCCCCGCGCACCAGCAAATCAAACGACGGAAGGGACACACCATATGCAAATCTGCATGCTCAACGGCAGCCCCCGCCTCAATGGCAACACAGCCGAGCTCACCAAGCCTTTCTTTGAGGAACTGACAAACGGCGGTGCCAACCTAGACAACTACACGCTCGCGCAGATGAACATAGCCTCCTGTAAGGGATGCTATCATTGTCAGGACATAGCGGACGAATACGGCTGCTTTCAAGAGGACGACATGCACACGGTTGCAAAATCCGTGATGGAAAGCGATCTTATCGTGCTGGTGACGCCTATCTACACTTGGTTTTGCACCACAGAGCTCAAAGCGGTGCTGGATCGCTTCTACGGCCTTGCGAAGTTTTACCGCTCGGCGAAGGGGAATCTCGTCGAGGGCAAGCGCATCGCGATTCTTGCCACGCACGGCTATGACGCGGCGTATGCGGCGGATCCGTTTGTGATCGGTATTCAGCGCATGTGCGAACACTATCATATGCGTTATGACGGCATGTATTCCGTGCGGGATGTGGACGGCCTCGCTTCGTTTCAAACAAAACAGGCGATCAACGGCGCGAAGGAATTCGCCCGTTATTTGCTCAGTAAGAATGCTTAACGCTGTTTAACACGAACGGTTTTTTCGCGATAGCAAGAAACAGAAAGCGTATTACTATGGCAGCACCCAAAAACGACAACGTCAAACAACAGATTCTCGAAGCCGCAAACGCCCTGTTTCAGGAGCGGCACGAGGTTTCGCTTGCCGCGATTGCGAAAAAAGCAAACGTCAGCAAGGGGACGCTTTTCTATCACTATCGCAGCAAGACTCAGATCTACCTTGACCTTGGGGAGCGCTATTGGAGCAAGCTTTCAGAGGATCTGCTCGCGTGGGTGGACAACCGCGAAAAGGACACCTCGCTCCCCCGCCTCGTGCGCTACACCTTCATCCGCGGCGCGTTTGACGAGAGCGGGCAGCTGCGCTTAAGGCTGTTTGTTGAGTCTATCACGGGTGAAGAAGAGAGCCTGATTCGCGAGCGTCTCAACGAGCAGTATGCGCACTTTAAAAACATACTCAAATCCCGCATTCTAGAGCGCGCACCGGGCGCGGACGGAGAGCAGCTTGCATGGCTGCTGCTCACGCTGGTAGATGGCCTGATGGTGCAGAGCACCATGCAAAACGAGGGTATGGACGTCAACGCCTTTATCGAATGGATGGCGAAGAATATTCATAAACTAACCTGATTGCTCAGTTCATCAGCAGATGGCGACGAGCTTTCATAGATTAACCTGATTGCTCAATTCATCACCAGATGGCGACGAGTTTTCATAAATTAATCTGATCTCTACCCAAACCTGAACCGTTAAAACGCAGCGCGCCGCAAGGCGCGTTTTGCTTTCTGTCACATTTCATCATGAATCTTACTGTTTTCTAGTTGCAAAACTCCTATATTCCGGCTGAACTCTTGACAAAATCTAACGAGAATGATACGCTCGTGTTAGTAAGTCGGTTATACGACCGACTTTATCAGAATCTCTTTACATAACCGATTTGGAGCAGGCTTTTATGTCTTATTGCAAGCGAATCAATCGAAAGCTGAATGCGCGCTTTGGCGGGCGTGTTTCTGCGCGCGAACACGACCGCGTGCTCTATTTGGAAGGCGAGCTCGACCGCTGGGACGATGTGGTCGCCGCGGGGCTCATGGCGGTCAATCGCAGAAAATATGACGGTTTGGTCAATGACATTCGCTTCACCGGCGGCATCATTCCACCGATGCGGCTACCGCAGGTACAGGACAGCAAGTTGGAAGGTGAGTCGCCGGATGTGCTCGTCATTGGCGGCGGCATCGTCGGCTGTGCCATCGCGCGAGAATGCGCCAAATACGATATGCGCATCCTGCTGGTCGAGAAAGAACACGATATCGCGATGCAGACCACCAGCCGAAACGACGGCATGGTACATCCTGGCATCGATCTCATCCCCGGGCAGATTAAGCGCCGCTACAACACGCGCGGCAACCGCATGTATGACGACATTTGCAGGGAACTCGACGTTCCCTTCTCCCGCTCCGGCCAGTATGTTTGTTTTCAGGGCAAAACGATGGCGATTGCCGCATTCTTTGGACAGATCTATTACAAACTTTTCGGCCCTAAAGTGACCTATCTGATGAAAGAAGAGTTCTTCAAGCGCGAACCGAATATGAATCCCGTCATCTCCGCCGCGCTCTTCTTCCCC
>JAUYTF010000501.1 GCA_030695285.1 Eubacteriales bacterium
AGAGGACCTTCGTCGAGCACGTCCAGCTTGCCCGTCTCCGCATCCACGGCAACGCAGCAAAACGGCGTCTTCGTCTCGGCAAAGGTTTTATTGTGCGTGAGCGTACGGACCAGCCCTTCAAGCCGATCGCCCCTCAGCAGCCCGCCGGAAAGCGTGAGCTTGACGTCCAGGTAGTCGTAGAGTTTGATCGACTTGATGAATCGTTCAAGCAGATACAGATCGGTACCGACGCTATAGATGCCGCCGATGATCGCGCCCATGCTGCTGCCGGAGATCATGTCGATGTGAATGCCTGCTTTGTCCAACTCCTGCAGAACGCCGATATGCGCAAAGCCTCTTGTGCTGCCCGCGCCGAGCGCGAGTCCTAATTTTTTTCTCATGCTTTCATGATCCGTCTTCTTATGATGATTTTCGCGAAATCCTTTTTGCTGCCCGCGCCGAGCGCGAGTCCTAATTTTTTTCTCATGCTTTCATGATCCGTCTTCTTAAGATGATTTACGCTAAATCTTTTGTGCTGCCCGCGCCGAGCGCGAGGTTGTTTTTTCTAATAAACCAATGTTCCGTTATCTTGTCGTCTAAAAGACTAATTTGCGTGAGAAAACGAGCCGGAGGATGCTGCCCTCGGCTCGTCTTAGGTTGTTTAGAAGTCTTCGTCCTCGTTCTCGTCGTCACTCGACTCGATGAACTCAATGAGGCGCTTGCGGGGCTTTTTCTCCTTCGCTTCCTTCGCTTCTTTGGGCGCTTTGGCGACGGGCTCTACCCAATCCTCGTCATCTTCTTCGTCATCATCGTCGTACTCCGCTTCGAGCAGACGCGAGAAGAGTCCCTTCTTTTTCGGGGGCGCTTCTTGCGCACGCGGCTCGCGGCGGCGCGGCACATCTTCGATCTCTTCGGCCGGAACAGGGCGGCTCACCGGGCGGGCGAACTGGCGCGTGGCGGTGGGATCTTCTTCGACGGCAAAGCGATCCGCTTCGACGCGCTGCTGGCGCACTTGACGCGGCGGCTCGCTATAGGCGGGCTCCGCATAGCGCGGAGGCTCGACATAAGCGGGCTCGGCATAGCGCGGCTGCTCGGCGATCATAGGATGCGAAGGCGTATACTGCGCCTGCGCGGCATACTGCGGCTCCGCTACGGGAACGCGCGGCATGGGTGCTGGCGCGGAGAGATCGTCTACGCCAAGTTCCCTGCGGTTGGTCTCGATCATCTGATGATATTCGGCAATATAGCGCTGCAGGTCTACGAGGATTTCATCCGCGTACTTGCGCGCGCCGTTATAGATTGCAGTTGCGTTATCCTCAGCTTCGGCTGCAATGCCGCTAGCGCGCGTAAACGCATCTTTATACACTTCGCTCTCGCTGACGCGGTGGTCAAACTCTTCCTGCGCTTCCATGCGGATGCTGTCCGCCCTCGCCTGCGCGTGGCCTAGGATGGTGTCCGCTTCCTGATGCGCCTGCTCGACGATCTCTATCGCGTTCTCTTTCGCGTCCGCGATGGTGTTTTCCGCTTCGGAAAGGATTCCGGTAGCTCTGCGGATATCCTCAGGGATGACAACCTTCAGGTCTTCCAGAAGGTCCAAGAGGCGGTCTACTTCCACAACCCGCTTCGCTGCCCCGCCAAACTTGGAGCGGGGGCTCTCCTCCAGCTCTTGCTTGATGCGGTTTATTATGCTGAAAATCTTCATTGTTTGTGCGCTGCTCATGGTTTTTTTAACCTTTCTGCAATGATATTCTGAATGCTGTCCGGTACGAGTCCGTTGATGTTTCCGCCCATGGAGCCGATTTCCCTCACGGCGCTGGAACTCAAGAACGAGTGCTCCGGCCGCGCCATGAAGTAAACGGTGTCCATATCCGGCGCGAGATGGAGATTGAGCGCGTTGATCTGAAACTCATACTCAAAATCCATGGTCGCTCGCAGTCCGCGAATGATGTAGTCCGCGCCGATGGCGCGCGCGTAATCGACCAGTAAGCCGTCAAAATGCGTCACCACGACGTTTTGTATGCCCTCGGCCTGCACCATGCGCGTGATCATATCCACACGCTCCTCAACCGAGAACACGGGGCGCTTGGCGGCGTTGTTGAGCACGCTGACATACACGCGGTCAAACATCGCAATCGCCCGCTCCAGCACATCGTGGTGTCCGATGGTAAACGGGTCAAAACTACCGGGGTACACGCAGGTTCGCATGCTTGCCTGGCCTTTCTCAAAGCGCACCCGGTCAGGGACGCGCCTCGCTCTCTGCTCGCTGAAAAATCGAAACGGCACAGCTGCCGTAGCGCCTGGTCTGCTTCAGCTCTGCCAGAGGCGACGCTAAGACGGGCGGCAGTTTTCCCGCGTGCTCAATGATCACGCGCCCCGTTTCAAAGAGCAGCCCCAGCGAAAATATCCGCTCGGCGGCCGCCTGCGCGGTGCCATCCTGATAAGGCGCGTCGAGAAACACAAAGTCAAAGCGCTCCCCTGTCCGCGCCAGATCGCCGAGGCACACTGCGTAATCTTTGCACAGCACCTGCACGACGGAATCCAGCTTGAGCAGCTTTGCATTCTGGCGAATCTGCTCGGCGCAATCCCTGTTGTAATCATTGCAGACAACCTTGTCCGCCCCGCGGGACGCAGCCTCCAGCCCGAGATTGCCGGAGCCGGAAAAAAGATCCAGCACGCGACTGCCGGGAATATCAAACTGCAGCATCCCAAACAGCGCTTCCTTCACGTGGTCGAGTGTCGGGCGCGTGTCCATGCCCTTTGGCGCGTCAAAGCGACGCCCACGCGCTATACCCGCGATAATTCTCAAACCGGCCTCCGCAAAAAATCCGTTTGCAGCGGAGAAGCCGGCGCAACAAAACGCCCGAACTCCGCATAATAACCCATAATAGTTACTCTAGTATATCACCACGCGGACGATGGCACAAGAAGCAATGCGACTTTCAGGCGCGATTGCGACTCTACAGGCGCGATTGACACAATGCGACTTTCAGGCGCGATTGACGCACCTGCGCGATCCGCCGGGCGAACCCTGTCGCGCTGCAGGCTGGCCTTCTTTGATGCTAATCCGGCAGTATCGGGCCGATGCCTGCCTGCACGAACAGATCGTAAGCATTGACGTATTTCCCCTCCGGCGTGACCAGGCCAAGATGCAGGTGATACGCCGCGCTGTTGCCCGTGCTGCCGACGAGGCCGATCTGCTGCCCCTGTCTGACCTTGTCCCCTTCCTCGACGAAGGTGGTCATCTCAAACAGATGATAGTAATGATAGACGAATCCATACGGGTCTTCTATGATCACATAATAGCCGGGTATGGGCAGATAGCCGATGTATTGCACCACGCCGTCCGTCACGGACAGGATTGGTGTTTTGGCGGGTCTCTTGATATCCGTGCCCATATGCAGGCGCGTTCTGCGCGAGCGCGGGTCATACCAGCCGTTTTTGATCAGCCCGCCTTTGACGGGGTGTATGATGGTTGAAAGATACGCCTGCGGAAACGGATACACCTCAATCGGCGCCATGCTGCCGTCGTCCTGATACACGGTGTTGAAATAGGTCAGCGCGAGAATCCCCTCGACGAGCTGATCGTGCGTGTCTTGCCCGGCGAGTTCTTCAAACGAAGGGCTCGGCCAGTGAAGCGTGATGCCGGTATATGCGTTCCCTGCGCGCTCGACGGAAAGCGAGGCAGCGATCGCATCCGTCATGTTCTCGCCGTAGATGTAGTAAAGCGCGGCGCACTCGCGCCAGGTCAGGAGCGTGTGCGGCTGCCCCTCGGCAGAAAGCGCGATCTTTGCGTCGCGACAATCGCGACTGATGCTGCGCACGCACGCGGCAGAAGAAAGCTGTACCGAGGTGTTGAGCGCGTCCGCAAGCGCGGAGAATGCAGGTACATTCTGCGCATAGCTGTCGTATACACCGGGCTCAAATGCTTTCAATGCGACTTGCATGGCAGGCCAGTCCGGCCGAAGGCTTGTTTTCATCAGGCGGGATGCGGCTTCAAAAGTGCTCTCGATCAGCTGGTTTTTCGTCATTCTGCCGCTCTGGCTGGTGCGGGAGACAAGGCCGGCTTCCCAGCGGAGCATCTCCGCGGCGTATGCTGCGGAGTCGCCGCCGCGCGCATCCTCGCCCGCGCAGGCCTCGCTTAAAATAGAAACGGTCAGAGAAGGCTCCGGCGTCGCCTCCGGCACCGGACTCGGCGCGGCAAGCGACACGCGAACAGAAGCTGTCGATGCCGCAAGCAGCATCGACAGCAAACTAATTACTATTTTTATTCTTTGTTTTTTACCCATTACCAAGGATTTGGATCTAGTGTTGGTTCTACATAAGGCGTAGGTGTTTCCGCCGGAGGCGGAGTAATCTCTCCACCTGCTCCCGACGGAGTCGGGGTTAAATCGTCATCCCCATCCCCAAGATCCGGCAGGGGCAGCGGCGCGTACTTATAGTCCAGCACCCGGATGAGATCCTCAATCCGCCAGTTATCCGTCCAGGGAGCTTCCCCGGCTTTCAGCCTGACGTTCGGAATGGACGGGGGTAGAATCAGCTGCGCGCGAATCGAGCCCGTGTCCGCATCCAGCGGATCGCCCTTGCGAATTTCGCAGGTCGTGCCGTAGCCGATGTTATACCAGATCCAACGGGCATCCGGCACAGTCAGGCGGATACAGGCGTGGCTTGCTTTCGTCCCGAGATCGTCGTAAGACTCCTGAATCAGCGAGCCGAGATTTTTCGCCTTATCATACAGGATCGAGTGAAAATAGGTGCGGCTACGAATCAGCGTCAGATACTGCGCTGCTTCGAGGTTGACAAACTGATAGAAACGCCCTTTCGGTATCTGAATCTGAAAGATGCCCATGGTCGTTTCATGGCCGTGCTCGCTGTTTGGATTGCCGCTCGAGCAGATCATGTAGCGAACCGGCTGCGTCAAATCGGGTTTGCCGAATGTCGTTCCGTCGTCGATGCGCATATACACCATGACCACCTGCCAGTGCAGATCGACAAGCACATAGTACGTCTTCGGATCGGGATACCCCTCCTTGAGCAGCTCGCTGGCAGACTTGCTCATGTCGTCCGTGCTGCCGACTAGCTCCTCATACGTCATTTTGACCGAGGGCGCATAGTGGGAAAACGGCAGCGGCGGCGGCGTGGGTTCCGGCGTTGCCGTCGGCGCTGGCATATCGCCGAAATCTGTAACGTTGAAATCCACGACCTCCATGCTGACAATGACGGGTTCCGGTGTCGGCGTTGCTTCCGCCGGCTGAGCCGCCTCTGCGCAGCCAAAAGCAAAAAGAGCGGCAATCACAAGACACGCCAACAGCAGTGTCTTTATGAGATGTCGTCCCAAGGGCATAATCATAACCTCATTACTCATGAATTGATTGCTCCGGCGCATATTCGAGCCTTTTTTGAACCATGCATTCACTATAAAAAAGACCCCCGCGACCGTTTGAAGAATCGCGAGTATTGTACCATACCGCCGCAACAGATTCTCCCGAAAAGGAGAAAGTTCACAATTTTTTCCGATTGCGTTTTCTTCGCGTCATTCAAGCGCTGTTTCGGCCTCATTTTCAGGCGCGAAGAACGTTCACGATTTTTTACGATTGCGTTTTCTTCGCGTCATTCAAGCGCTGTTTCGGCCTCATTTTCAGTCAAGGAGAACGTTCACCGTTTTTTCGATTGCGTTTTCCTCGCGTCACTCAAGCGCTGTTTCGACCTCATTTTCAGGCGCGGGCGTGTCCAGACCCTGCAGCATACGCATCGCCTTTGCGCCAAACTCCAGCGAGCTCTCGGTAAATGCGCTCAACGCGAGCATGATTTCACCGCGCACACTTTTTGAAAGCTTTACGCGATCCATGTCCGCGTCCTCCATCAGCAACATGCGGCGCATGCCCTCCAGCGCGGTTTTGCCGACCGGCTCGCCGTGCTGCACGCAGGCGCTGCACACCGCGCCTCCGCGCGGGGAAAAGCGCACGATTGCGTCCGAGCGGATATCACGTCCGCACTGCGCGCAGGCCGTGATGGACGGGCGGTAACCGACGGTGTTGAGATAGCGCACCAAAAAACAGCAGAATAAATCCTGCGGATTGGAAGCGCCATAGGATAAAAACGAAAGCGAATGATACAGAAGCGAGAAAAGCGCCTCGTTGGGTTCGTTTTCCTGCGCGGCGTCGTGGCAAAGCCGCAGCATCACAGAACCGACGGAGTAGCGCTCATAATCTTCGCGAATCGGATAAAACGTCTCCCGCACCTCGCAGGCGTTGACGGTCGCCCGTTCTTTTCCGGTAAAGATTTCAAACTGTCCGAACACAAACGGCTGGCAGGCGTTGACGAGAGGGCTCTGCGGCTTGCGGCAGCCACGCGCTTTTGCGTCCAGCCGCCCGTGCTGGATGGTGAATATGCTCAATATGCGGTCGCTCTCGCGATAGTTTGTATATCGCGTGACGATTCCTTCCGTGCAGATGAGAGGCATAACCCGC
>JAUYTF010000502.1 GCA_030695285.1 Eubacteriales bacterium
GCCACGCCTGCGCTGCGCCTCGGGCGACTTGATATATGCGCTGGAGACGAGGTGCGCAAGTTGCGACGTATAGGCGATGATGCGGTCGTGCTCCTCGGGCGTGGAGAAGGTCAGCCCCGCAAAACCGATGTCCGTAAAGAACGCTTTCAGGGTTTCGAGCATGCGCATGTCGGTGTTCTGATCGGGCGTGAGGATCATCGAAGCGCCCGTGAAGAGCTCCTCGCTGGAATGGACGAATCCGCCGCGCTCCCGCCCCGCCATGGGATGTCCGCCGATGTAGGCAAAGCCGTACTGCTTGGCAATCGTCGCCAGTGCCTCGCAAACATTGCGCTTGACGCCGCAGAGATCGACGAGAATGGCGTTCTTGGAAAACAGCGGCGCGTGCTCCTGCACCCAGTCGACTGCTGCCGCCGGGCGAATGGCGAGGAGCACGAGGTCACATGCGGGGATATTCTCCCGCGTCAGCGAGCCGTCGATGGCGCCGCTGAGGCGCGAGAGCGTCATGGTCTCCGCGTCGAGATCGACGCCCCAGACGGTATGCGCCGTGCGGAACTTGATGCTTTTTGCCATCGAGCCGCCGATGAGACCGAGGCCGACGATGCCAATGTTCACGCTCTTCCCTCCCCCGTGCTCATGAACGCATGGAGCGCCAGAATCCTGCGGTTGAGCTTGTCAAACGCTTCGGGGTTGAGGGACTGCGGACCGTCGCTGAGCGCGTGCGCGGGGTCGTTGTGCACCTCGATGAGCAGACCGTCGCAGCCCGTCGCTACCGCGCCCATGGCAAGGGGCGCCACGAGAGCATATCTGCCCGTCGCGTGGCTGGGGTCTATGATGATCGGTAGGTGCGTCAGGTGCCTGAGCACCGGAATCGCCGCGAGATCGAGCGTGTTTCGGGTATAGGTTTCAAACGTGCGAATGCCACGCTCGCAGAGGATGACCTGCTCGTTTCCGCTCGCCATGACGTATTCCGCGCTCATGAGCCATTCTTCATAGGTCGAGGAGAGCCCGCGCTTGATCATGACGGGTTTGGGCTGCGCACCGAGAATTTTGAGCAGGTTGAAGTTCTGCATGTTGCGCGCGCCAACCTGAATTACATCCACATCGTCAAACAGCGGCAGCTGCGCCGCATCCATGATTTCGCTCACGATGGGCAGCCCCGTCTCCGCGCGGGCGAGCTTAAGGAGTTCAATCCCCTCTGCGCCCATGCCCTGAAAGGCATACGGTGAGGTGCGCGGCTTGAATGCGCCGCCGCGCAGCATGGTGGCGCCGCTGGCCTTGACCGCCTTGGCAACTTCGATGATCTGAGATTCGCTCTCCACCGAGCAGGGGCCCGCCATGATGGTCAGCGTTCCGCCGCCGATCTGCGTGTTGCCGATGGGGATGATGGTATCTTCCGGGTGAAACTTGCGATTCGCGTTTTTATAGGGCTCCTGTATACGCTTGACATCTTCTACAATATCTAGCGCGCTGATGAGGTCGATGTCCAGCGTGGAGGTGTCCCCGACGAGACCCAAGATCATCTGTGTCGTGCCGAGGCTGGTATGAATCTGAATCCCTTTGCCAATCAGCCAGTTCTTCAGGCTCTCCAGCTGGTCGAGATTTGGGTTTGGTTTGAGTATAACGATCATAATTTTCTCCCTTCACCAGTCAAAAAAACCGCAGCCGGTCTGGCTGCGGTGCGATGCGATCGTATGCTGTGATTTTACCCGATCACCCTTGCTGCGCCAAACCGAACGAAGCCTTACCGAAGTAATAGCCGGTAAAGCTAAAGTAGCGGTATTCTGCTGCAAACTGATTTCGGGTCATCATTTGCTTCTTTCTATACGGCCTTGGCCGTGATGAATGAGGCTTTATCTGCGGTTTTCGCCGAGATGCGTTTTTTGCGGCCTGCGCCGAGATTATCGATAATTTAACACGCCCGCGCGTAAAAAGCAATAGTATTTGCGAAAAAATATATAATATATCGTTACGCCCGGAGAAAACTGTCCTCTGAAACAGCGTGGCTTCTCGTCCTGTCTCATTTTTCCGGAATCACCGCTTCGGGGAATGTCTTCCGCACATCGTAGATTCCTGCTTCTCCCGGTAGGTTTGCGTGCGCCTGCATATACGCCTGTATGGCGGGCGTGCTCTCCAGAATCACGAATTGATCGTAGGTTTGAATCTGGCCCATAAACGTCTCGTCGGAAAAATCACTCACGGCATCCACCTGCGCAGCAAAGAGAAAATAGCGCCCGACATACGGCAGCTCATAGCTGGACACCTCGTTGTCCTTGTCGGACGAATAGAACAGATAGCGCGTGTCGTTATCCGGCGCGTGCCAGTTGTCCCCCGTAATGACCGCAACCCGCGCGGGCAATGAACCCGGATACGCGGCCTTGCTGCTGTTCATGCCGTTGAGCTCGGAGAGCAGCATGAGCCCCGCAGCGATGGAGAACACCACCGTTGCAGCCTGATAGATGTTTTTCGCCGTGAGGTTTCGAAACGCGCGGTAATCCCTTCGCTCGCCCTGCTGCTGATAGAAAGAATTCTCCACATCCATCGTCAGGCGCATGGAAACCACCCCGATGAGGAACAGTATCATGCTGGAGGCATAGCGGTCAAATCCCGCGAGGCGCATCGCCTCGTCCAGCGGCATGGAGAGAATGTACATGGCCAATATACCGCCATAGTAGAGCACAACCGCAGCATCCATGATGAGCAGCGTGACAAGCAGCTTCCACTTTTTACGAAACACAAACCGCGCAACCAGATACACCACCACCGCAATCGCGTTAAAGAGCACAAAGCCAAGCGTAGGTAACTGCGAAAGCGATGTTGCAGTGTAAAGAAACAGCTGCACGATATACCGAATCTGCTCTGGTGTTTTATCGATGGAAAACGAAGAGAGCGTTTGAAAATCGTAGCTGAACTTGCCCGCGTCCACGGGAAACGCGAGGGATGTATGCACATTCCACAGAATCAACGGGATCAGCGAGAGAGCGATTGTCCCCAGCGCGCCCCAAAAGAACGGGCGAAGCTTCGGGTCCGCGTTTTGATGCTGCACAGAACGGTAGAGCAAAAACACATAGCCAAGCAGCGCGAAGAATATGCCTGTGTTTTTCACGATGGCCAGTAACCCCAGTATGGGCAGGCAGGCAAGGCACGCGGTAGAGAACTTTTGCCGCTCGACAAGCAGCACGCCGATGACCCCGAGCGCCAGCACGGGCAGCAGAAAATCGACCAAGAGGTTATTGATGCGGATGCTGATGTTAAAATATGCCATCGCGGAGCAGCCAAGGCCCAGCAAAGCCGCAAGCAGGAAGCGCTTCTGATCGCGAATAGCCCCGAATACGGCATAGAAACTTGCAAACAGCAGTATTGCCTGCCCCACGAGCATGATGCCCTCGCCGTTGCCAACGATGCGGCCAACGTAGTAGAGAAACGAAGAACTGCCCAGCGGATAGCTCTTAAAGTCGATGATCGCGCTGGCGGCATCCGGGATGCGATCGGCGCCCAGCATATATTTCACCACGACAGCCCAATGCGAAAAGTTGTCGTAATGCACGAAGAACGTATCGATCAGCGAAGCGACGATCGCGCCGAATACCGCCATAAACGCAAGATTGATCGCGCTGAGCGAGGAAACGTTGTAGGCAAGCTTGATCTTCTTGTTGAGGATGAGGGCGACGAGCAGCACGATGCCGCCGCCAAAGAGCACGTATGCGGCATAGGCGAGCACGCCTGCCAACCCAGCAAAATACATCACGAGCGCCTGTGCGGAGAAAACGAAGATGTAGCTGGCCCGCGGAGTGATCTTCCAATAAGCCCGCGCTGCGGCGACGTAGCCCGCTGCGGAAAGCAAAAACGCAGTCAGCCGTAAGATAGTCAGCAGCATTGTCATACGATCGTCACGCTCCTCATTTTCTGATATTCTTCCAAGATTACGTTGGTTCGAGCGGCGTATCACTCAATCATTTAAACGCAATCCCCCGCAGGATTGAACCCCGCGGAGGATTGATGTTGCCTTGTTCCGCGCTCTACATCGCCATGCGTTTTTTCGCACGGCGGGGCGTCAGCGTGCCTTGACGATACTCAAAAATCCAGTCCTCCAGCAGCGTCTGAAACGCTTTGCTGGCAGCAAGCTCTTCCCAGTTTACTACACTGTAGAGCACAACGCCGGGCGTTGTCATGGACTTTTTGGCATTCTCCAGCAGTATCTTGATGCCCGTGCGCGGAGTGAGCGTGAGCGTATCGGAGATCTCACTCAAGCCCCGTATCAACATAAACTTGAAATTGAAATCTACCAGCGTACCGCTGATGCCCTCTTCAAACCGTACAAACCGCTCCAGCTGTATGCGCGGTAGTGCGCGCATCTCCGAGCGCTGTTTTTCCAGGCGCATGCTTGCGTTGTTGACGATGTCGTCAAACGCCGTCACCCAGATATTCATCGACTTGGGCAGCGAGTGCTGGCGGTCGTACACCAGCTGCAAATACTCTCTGGTGTCCTGCTCGGTCATACCGGGCACGAGCTGAACATGGTAGAGCCACTGGTTTGCATTGCTGTTGATATACACGATCTTGCCCCGCACGCTCGCGCTGTATTTTTCGCTGCGCAGCGTGAAATCAAGCGGCTCGTCGTCCGGCAGATAAGCCGGATGCTCCAGCGTAAAGAGGAACCCGCCTTCGGAGATGTTTTTCGTCACCGCAGAAAACGCCTTGCCGCGATAGTTCAGGCTGATGGGGATCTCCGCTGCAAACCGCTCGCTGGAGCGGTAAGCTTTGCGCCCCATCATGAAATAGACCGCATACAGCAGGTTTGTGATATTCAGAATGAGCCAGAAGGCGATAAAGCTGCTAAAGAGCAGCGCCATGCCGTATTTCCCGCCGAGGTAGCGGATCAGACCCGCGATGGACAGACCCAGCATCACCAGCTGCGGAATGATATAAGCAAGGTTACTATCCTGCGGCTTGCTCGTGCTTTTATCCGTTACTTTGAACTTGAGCTGTTTGACGCCGATGGTCTCCAGAAACACGGGGATCACCATAAACGGAGCGAGTATGGTGTCGATGATCTGGTTCCAGCGCTGGTTTCGCGTGTCGCTGGAAAGACACCGTATCGCCAGCGTATAGAAGACATATTGCGGCCCCCAGATCGCGAGAATCTCCCAGAATGTGGTGTTGACCACCTGCAGGCCAAAGAGCGCGAACATGATCGGCGCAAAGGTAAACACAAGCCTGCGCCCAAATGACCACCAGTAGGAATACGAAAGCATATAGCTGATACGCGCGCTGAGAGAGAGCCCCTTGTTGGACATCATCTTGGTATTGCGGATGGACTGAATGACGCCGCGCGCCCAGCGAACCCGCTGGGTGACCATGCTCTTGATGCTGGTTGGCGCAAGTCCGCTTGCAAGCGGGTGAAGCGTGGAATACGTGGTGTATCCTTTGCTTTGAATCTTGATGCCGGTCTCAAAGTCCTCGGTGATCGTATCTGTCGGAAAGCCGCCGATCTCCTCGAGCGCCTGCCGCGCGATCACCGTGTTGCTGCCCGTGTAGGCAACGGCATTGGTGCTATTGCGCATCACGTTGATCTCGCGCGAGAAAAAGTCCTGCTCGTTGGGGATGTTTTGCTCCGCGTACAGATTGAACTGAAACAGGTCGGGGTTATAAAAGCTCTGCGGTGTTTGGATGAAGCCGATCTTAAAGTCCGGATCGATTTCGTCCGGCTTGCGCAGCCGCCAGGTTCCGTCCTCATGCCGCACACGCGGGAGGAAAAAGTACGGTACGGTCTCCATCAAGAACTCGCGCCGCGCGATCATGTCCGCGTCAAAGGTCGCAACCAGCGGCGATTTCGTTTGCTTGAGCGCGTTGTTCAGGTTTCCGCTCTTTGCTTCCTTATTGTTTGCCAAGGGGAAATACCCCACGCCGAACTGCTGGGCGAGCTTTGCCATCGCGGGGCGGTTGCCGTCGTCCGCAATGTAGATATGCACCTTGCTCTTGTCGGGATAATCCATATACGTCAGGGCGTTTACCGTTTTATAGAGCAGCTCCACCGGCTCGTTGTGCGTGGCTACAATCACGTCCACGTCCGGATACCAGCTCGCCGGAATCTGCGGCAGCGTGAGATCCACTTTGTTGGAGCGGTTCTTGCGATAGTAGAGTTCATACGTGCCCAGCGCGGAGGTGATCTCGCTCACCAGCAGCAGAATGCCGAAGATCAGCGCGATAATGCCGTTTCTCAGCGGCAACGTGAAGAACACGCGCCAGCCCAGATAGATGACGGACGTGATGGCAGCCAGAAGAAACATCGTGTTCTGAAAGCGCTTGTTTTGAAAGAGTTTTCCCATGCTTATCCCTCCCGTTCCGCCGATATTTGCCTGCGCTTTGCGCAAACCACTTGCGTTACATGCCGTATATCGCTTGTTTTACAGATAATTGTATCATATCTTAGTTTCATTTTAGTTACTCTCCGTTGTCGTGTCAACGCGACTTTTCATATGCGCCTATGCGCGGTTCATTCGTACGCGCCAAAGTAGCCTTGGTTTCGGTCTGCGATCCGAGAATCCGGCGTTTGTTCATCGCCCTCTTCAGGAAACGCCGTCTGTCAGGAATGGTTCATCCGTATGGTTCGCCAGCCTAAGGGAAGCATGCCAGTTCAGCGCGTTACAATGTGACGTTACAATAACGGTTTTCACGCAAATCATCAGTGATAAACGCACAGGGGGTTCCATGCAACCTGTTTTTGTCTTACTTGCCGCAATAAACGATATCATGCGCGTACACTACCCTGCTTCCGTCACAATATCGTTACACAATGCTATCACATATTTGACTTTCTTGTAATATTGTATTATTCTTTTCCGTGTAAGGTCTCTTTGTTTGTTGTTCGCTTTTGTTACATCAATACAGACAACCTGCAACACAACGGGAAGCAGGAGAACATTCATAGTACGTTTCGGAAAGGAGGTTCTGTTCAATGGATCATGCATCCCTTTACCGTGTTGTGGACAGCGCAGGGCAGCCCTCGCCTTGGGAACAAACTGTGATGATTGAATCCGTTTCGCGCGAACTGCAGAGATACAAGGATCATTTTGAAGAGATGGTTCAAGAACGGGTGCTCGAGATAGCGGACACCCTCTGGGGCACCGTCAGTTCGCTGGTGCATCTGGCCGAAACGCAGGATGAGGCCGCCAGAGGGCATTTACGCCGGCTTTCAGACTCCTGTCGCGTGGTGGCGAGCGTGCTCACTTTTAGCAGCGTATACAGCGAGCAGCTCAACTATGAGTTCATCTATCAGCTGCAGCAGGCTTGCCTTCTGCACGACATCGGCAAGGTCGGCATACCGGACACGATTCTGCTCAAGCCCGGCAAGCTCACGCGCGAAGAGTTTGACGAGATGAAAAAACACACCACCATCGGCGCGGAAACGCTCCGGCAGGCATATCCTCGCTTTCAGAACAACGGCATTTTAAAGATGGCGATCGATATCGCGCGCTCCCATCATGAGCGCTGGGACGCAAAAGGTTACCCCGACGGACTCAAGGGCGATGACATCCCGCTTTCGGCACAGATTGTTGCCATTTGTGATGTTTACGACGCGCTGCGCAGCGTCCGCCCCTATAAGCCCGCGTTTACGCATCTGGAAAGCATGCTGGAGATTCGCAGGGAATGCGGTACGCATTTTAACCCCGCAGTCTGCGACGCTTTCTCTCACTGCGAGGAAGAGATTCGCCATATTTACGATATCAACTCAAAATAGTGCGCTGTGCGTTTGCCGCCGTGGTTCTCCCCGGCTGCCGACACCCCGCAGGAACGAATATAGCCGCTGGAATCATTCCGGCGGCTAATGTGCCGTTCTTGTCTCGTAATCCTGTGCGTCAATCGCCAAGCAGCTTATTCTTCACGGCGCTTGTGAATCTGCCGCTAAAAAGATCGGTATAGCGCACATAGAGCGCGACGCGGTTTGTCGCGTCCAGCGCGCGCCAGATCTCATCCGCGAGTTCCTGCGCCGTGCCGGAGATGGAGAGTTCGCGCGGCTCACCGGAAAACGGGGGCAGCGGATCGCCATCGCTCTGATAGGTGTGTATCAGGTGCGCTGTGCCCTCCTTCGGGTCATAGCTCCAGTATTTTCGCCTGCAATCCGGCGCGTCCTTCGTTTTTTTCACGATCCCGAGCGTATAGCGTCCTGTAGAGAGCAAAAGCCCCGCGATGCGAGGGGTGTAGTTCGGCGCGTCCGGCTCATAGCAGCGCGCGCTCATGGCATACTGAAACGAGTGCCCGGCAAGCAGGCTCTCGCAGACGGTTTCCGTGTGATCCCCGTTGGTCACTACGATGGTATCGTGGCATACGCGCACCGGCGTATAGAAGATCAGCTTCGGGTCGGACACCTTGGCTTCATCAAACGGAACAATCAGGAGCGCATCCTCAGCCTCGCGAAAGACACGATTTCGGCTGTTTTCGCTGCGCCCCGTGAGAAAATAGGCGATCACCGCCTGCCCGCCGAGGCTACCCGTGATAATCCCCCGCCCGGGGTATGTGTTTCCGGAGAGTACGGATGAAATCGAAACCATATAAGCCTCCTATCGGTGTTGGTACGAAATCCTTTCCGTCAGATACAGTGGTCAGCTGCAAACGATCTTCTTATCTGTCTTTTAAACGATCTTCTTACTTGTCTTTTAAACGATCTTCTTATCTGTCTTTTTAACGATCTTCTTATTTGTCTTTTAATAATACCGGTACAAAACCCGTTCCGTCAAATTGCCAGATTTCGGTAAAGCCGCAGGAGCGCGCGAGCGCCTCTGCTTGCGTAAATCCGAACACGATGTCCTCCGCGCGGTGCGCGTCCGTGCTGATGGTGATCGTTCCGCCGCGCTCCCGAATCGCCGTGAGCAGCGCGCGGGAAGGATACGGCGTGGTGCGATAGCCGCGCGAGATCGCGCCCGTGTTGATCTCGAAGATCTTGCCCGCAGCAATCAGCGCGTCTATTGCGGTAAGCGCCGCCGCGCGAAAACGCGGGGAATCGGAGTTGTAAAACCGCCGCTGTTCGTCAAACTTGGTCAATAGGTCAAAGTGGCCTACGATACCGACCGCCTCCACCTTTGCCAACGCATTATACTGGCAAAAATACGCCTCCGCCGCCATGTCCGCGTCGCCATCAAAATGCGTGCTGAGCATCAGCTGCGTCTCCTCGACGCTGCTGTCGACGCAGGGGAGCGCGTTTCCGATCGCGATGTGGTGCACAGAGCCGATGACGTAGTCAAACCCGGTCGGCTGGATTGCGGAATACAGATCCCACTCCGCGCCACAAAAAACGGCGATTTTGCCGCGAAAAAACGCTTTGACTCGCCGTGCTTCTTCGATATAGTCCGGCAAGTGCGCGGAGTCGATCGTCCAGCAGGATTCGTACGGCATCGGCGTGTGTACGCTAAAGCCGATCGATGTCAGTCCAGCGGCCTTTGCCGCAAGCGCCATCTCTTCGAGTGTGTTTTGCCCGTCGTCAAATGTGCTGTGAGTGTGCAAATTCTGAGTAAACAAGTGCCATTCTCCCGTTTCTTACTGTTGCCGCGCTAGGCCATCTTCTCCTGCTTGACCTTGCGGTCGATCACGTGGCGGCTTGCCATCTCTCGCCGGATGTCGTCCATCTCAATACCGGATTCAATCATGAGCACCATACAATGATACATCAAATCGCCGATTTCATACACCGTGTTCGCCTTGTCACGGTCTTTGGCCGCGAGGATGACCTCCGTGGTCTCTTCGCCGACCTTCTTGAGTATCTTATCCAGCCCATTTTCGAACAAATACGTCGTGTAGCTGCCTTCCTTGGGGTTTGCTTTTCTGCCGCGCAGCATCTCAAACAAGTATTCATATCGAAAGCCGGATACAGCTTCCCCTTCGTACACCGGTTGAAAGAAGCAGCTCTCCTCGCCCGTGTGGCAGGCGGGGCCGCTTTTTCGCACCTCAATAAGCAGGGTATCCGCGTCGCAGTCCGCCGTGATGGAGACAATCTGCTGCACATTGCCGCTCGTCTCGCCCTTGCGCCAGAGCTCCTTGCGCGAGCGCGACCAGAAGCAGGTGCGCCCCTCCTCCATCGAAACACGCAGGCTCTGAGCGTTCATATACGCCATCATAAGCACTTGTTTCGTCTCCGTGTCGGTGACGATGGCGGGGATCAGCCCGTCTTGATCAAACTTCAGATTGTCGATTTCTAGCATATTCAAACCCTCCGCATCGGTATGCCCGCCTCATGCAGCGCCTGCTTGAGGTCGGGTATCTGCACTTCACCAAAGTGGAAGATCGAGGCGGCAAGCCCTGCGTCCACCTTGGGAAGCGCGGTAAACAACGTCACAAAATCCTGTATTCCGCCCGCGCCGCCGGAAGCGATCACGGGAACGCTCACAAGTTCACACACGGCGGAGAGCATCGAAAGGTCAAACCCCTGCTTCACGCCGTCTGTATCGATGGAGTTTAATACGATCTCGCCCGCACCGTTGTCAACACCGCGTTTGATCCAATCCAGCGCATCCAGCCCCGTATCCTCTCTGCCGCCCTTGGAAAACACGCGAAATTGACCGTTGACTCGTTTCACGTCCACCGAGAGCACCACGCACTGATCGCCGTAGCGCTTGGCTGCCTCGCCGATCAACGCGGGGTTTTTGATCGCCCCGCTGTTGACGCTGACCTTGTCCGCGCCGCACTTCAGCACGCAATCAAAGTCGTCCAGCGTATTGATGCCGCCGCCGACCGTCAATGGAATGAAGATCGTCTCCGCCACGCGCGCGAGGATATCCGTAAACAGCGCGCGCCCCTCCGCGCTCGCGGTGATGTCGTAAAACACCAGCTCGTCCGCGCCGTTTTCGGAATAGTATTGCCCGAGCTTCACGGGGTCGGACACGTCGTTGAGGCCTAGGAAGTTAACCCCCTTGACCACACGCCCGTCCTTGACGTCAAGGCAGGGGATGATGCGTTTAGTGATCAT
>JAUYTF010000507.1 GCA_030695285.1 Eubacteriales bacterium
TTAAGCAGGTGCATGTCGAATGCGCCAGCAACGAATAAGGCAGGTGTATCGAATTGAGAAACACGTTTCGAGGCGGCGTTCACCCGCTTCACCACATCGGTGAAGGCAAGCCGCTGACGCAGGCAAGCCCCATCCGCGCAGTGGCGGCGGACACCGTCATCATCGCCGTCGGCATGCATCTGGGTGCGCCGAGCGAGCCCTGCGTGGTAAAGGGCCAGCGGGTGAAACTGGGCGAAGTCATCGCCACTCCGGTTGGCGGCTTTGGCCTGCCTGTGCACGCCAGCGTCTCGGGCGAGGTGCTGTTTGTGGAAGAGCGACAGCTGCTCAGGAGCAAGCCGGAGCTCTGCATCGGCATACAAAACGACCATGCGGATGAGTGGACGGCGCTCACGCCGTTGGACGCGGAGCGCGCAAGCGCGGCGGAGATCATCGCCGCTGTGAAAAACGCCGGGCTCTGCGGCATGGGCGGCGCGGCGTTCCCCACGCATGTGAAATTGACAATCCCCGAGGGCAAGCACGCCGACACCGTCATCCTCAACGGCGCGGAATGCGAACCGTATCTCACCGCCGATCATCGTATGATGCTCGAGCAGAGCGCGCGCATTGTCGCGGGGCTCAAGCTGATCCTTCGCGCAACGGGCTTGAAGCGCGGAATCATCGCCATCGAAATGAACAAGCCGGATGCCATCAAAAGCATGCGGCAGGCGATATTGGGCGAAGCGGATATCTCCGTTTTGCCGCTGAAGACGAAATATCCGCAGGGCTCGGAAAAGCAGCTGATCCATGTGATCACCGGACGGGAAGTGCCGCGCGGCAAGCTGCCGCTGGACGTGGGCACGCTGGTGTTCAACGTCAGTACTGCGGCTGCAATCTATGATGCCGTCTCGCTTGGCAAACCGCTGATCGAGCGCGTCACCACGGTGACCGGCGGGGTAAAAGAACCGGGAAACATGCTGCTGCGCATCGGCACGCGATATGAAGACGCCATTTTGGCTTGCGGCGGAATGATCGACGGCGCGCGAAAGGTCTTAGCCGGAGGCCCGATGACCGGGCTGTGCGTGGCGAACTTGGAAGCGACCGTCACCAAGGCCACGAACGGCATCGCCGTTTTCGACGAAAAGCAGGCAAAGGCCGTCCAGGAGAGCGCCTGCATCCGCTGCGCGCGGTGCGTCACGGTTTGCCCCATCGGGCTGCATCCGTATCTGATGCGTTCGGATCTCGACAGGCACGACACGGACAGAGCCAAGCAGCACGGCCTGATGGACTGCATCCTCTGCGGCGCCTGCTCCTATATCTGCCCGGCGCGGCGATACCTCTCTTCCAGCTATAAAGCTGCGAGGGACGAGCTGGCAGCTAAGGCGAGGAGGTAGAGTATATGGAAACGAATAAAAGATTTGCAGTATCCGCTGCGCCCCATATTTTTGCAAAAGACACCACCGCGATGCTCATGATGGACGTGATCGCAGCGCTCATGCCGACGGTAGCCGCGGGCATCTGGCTTTTTGGCTGGAGCGCCGCGCGCGTGATTCTGATCTGCGTGACGAGCTGCGTTGGGTTCGAGTTTCTTTGGCAAGCGATCTTTAGAAAAACGATTACCATCAACGACCTGTCCGCAGTGGTCACAGGCATCATTCTCGCCTTGAATATGCCGTCCACCGCCCCTTGGTGGATGATCATCATCGGCAGCGCGGTTGCGATTGTGCTGGTCAAGCAGCTCTTTGGCGGCATCGGCGATAATTTCGTCAATCCCGCGATCTCTGCGCGCGCTGTTCTGGTAGCCAGCTGGCCTGCGCTCATGAGCGGAGCTGCGTTTGTTACCCCGTTTGACGCGGTTTCCGGCGCAACGCCGATCGTGCTCTTTCGCCAGGCTGCGGAGGCGATGGCGGGCGCTCCTTCCGTCGCGGCTGCCGTTGCCGTCGTTCCGCCGTCATTGCTGGATCTATTTATCGGACGCATCCCTGGCTGTATCGGCGAAGTGAGCAAGATCGCAATTCTGCTGGGGCTTACGTACTTGTTGATTCGCAAGACGATCACATGGCACATCCCCATGACTATGATCGCCTCGTTTATGGGCTTTACCATGCTTTTCGGCGGAGATCCGCTGCAAGGCGTTCTGATGGGCAGCATCCTCTTTGGCGCGGTGTTTATGGCGACAGACTATGTCACCTGCCCCATGACGCGCATTGGACAGATGATCTTCGCGGCGGGTGCGGGCCTTCTCATCGCGCTGATACGCGCCTATGGCGGATATCCGGAGGGCACGACGTTCGCGATTTTGATCATGAACTTGCTCACACCGCTCATCGACCGAGTCACGCGCGGCAGAATCTATGGGGAGGTGAAGGCGCGTGCGTAGGATATTGATTCTCGGACTCAAATTATTCCTGCTAGCTGCGGTTGCGGGGTTCGCGCTGGGGCTGACCAACATGGTCACCTCCGAAGCCATCGAGCAGCAGCAACTCATAGCGGCTGAGGCTGCGCGGAAGACTGTTTTGCCCGCGGCAAGCGCCTTTACCGAGGTGGCCGCACCGGAAGGTTTGCAGGATGCATTCGTGGGCTACGACGCTGCAGGTGCGCTCGCCGGAAAGACCGGCACCATCATCGCAAAAGGCTATGGCGGCGAAATCGAGATCACAGTAGGGGTCGATCAGAACAACGTGGTCACCGGCGTTTCCGTCGGCGGAGCCAGCTTTGCAGAGACAGCGGGCCTCGGCGCGCGCGTAAAGGAAGCGTGGTTTAAAGAGCAGTTTACCGGCAAGGCTACGCCGCTTGCGCTCACGAACGACGGCGGCGAGATCGACACCATCACCTCGGCAACCATCTCATCCCGCGCGGTGACCGAGGCGGTCAACGACGCGGTGCTCGCGCTGGGCAGCCTGATGCTGCCGACGGAGGGATAACGCAATGGAACAAAAGCAAACCATGAAAAGCATATTTTTCAATGGCCTGATCACCGAAAACCCGACCTTTCGGCTCGTGCTTGGCACATGCCCCGCGATGGCGGTTACCACGAGCGCGACGAACGGAATCGGCATGGGCGCGGCGGCAACGTTTGTGCTCATCGGCTCAAACGTCGTCATTTCTCTACTGAGAGACTTTATTCCCGATAAGATTCGCATTCCTTCGTTCATCATCGTCATCTGCACGTTTGTGACCATGGTGCAGATGTTTATGAATGCATTTCTGCCCGCGCTGTATCAAAGCCTCGGCATCTTCCTGCCACTGATCGTGGT
>JAUYTF010000304.1 GCA_030695285.1 Eubacteriales bacterium
GCGAAATATTGTTTGCGTGCCGAAACGCGTTGCCGGAAAACTTTTCGCCCGTGGCTGTTAAAACCAGATCGTTTCTGCCGGTAAACGATGTCTCTATACCAAACTTCGCCGCGGCTTTCTGGACTACACCGAGCTGGCGCACAAGGTCATATTCCTCTTTCGGTAATATGAACGTGAAGTTGAGGTTGCCTCGATCGTGAAACACCGCGCCGCCGCCTGAGGAGCGGCGCGCAAGCTTGCCGCCTTCGCTTTCGAGCAAATCTACCCTGCATTCACGCCAGGCGTTCTGGTTTCGCCCGATGACGACCGTGCGCTCGTTCTGCCAGAGGTATAAGGTTGTGCCCGCTCCCTGCGTTTCAAAGAGCATCTCCTCCAGCGCAAGGTTTTCATACGGGTCAACGCAATCTGTGTATAAAACTCGGTTCAATTGCAGTCCCTTCTGAACGTTGGATTGGCGGTTTCATGAATCGCGTATGTTTTACTTCGCTTTTGCGATGCTTCTCTTTGCGGCGGCTACCACGTTTTCTACCGTGAAGCCGAATTCTTTAAACAGTACGCTCGCGGGCGCGGATGCGCCATAGTGGTCAATGCAAACGTTTTCGCCATCGAGGCCAACGTAGCGATCCCAGCTATAGGCAGACGCGGCTTCGACAGCCACGCGCGCGCGGACGTTATTTGGCAAAACGGCTTCTTTATAGCCTGCGTCCTGCTCGTCAAAGAGATCGAGGCACGGCATGGACACGACGCGGGCGGAAATGCCCTCCGAAGCAAGCTGATCCGCCGCCTTGTAGATGAGCTCCACTTCGCTGCCGCTCGCCATGAGGATCACGTCCGGCTTGCCACTTGGTGCGTCTTTCAGGATATAGCCGCCCTTATAGGCACCCTCGCCCGTTTCCGCATACTGCGGCAGATTCTGGCGCGTCAGCGCGAGCACGGAGGGTTTCTCCGCCTCAAATGCCATAATGTAGCTGTACGCGGTCTCATTTGCGTCCGCCGGACGGAACACGAGCGTGTCCGGCGTTGCGCGAAGCGCGGCCAGGTGCTCGATTGGCTGATGCGTGGGACCATCTTCGCCAACGCCGATGCTGTCGTGCGTCATGACATACACCACCGGCTGGCGCATGATGGCGGAGAGGCGCAGCGCGGGTTTGAGATAGTCCGTAAACACAAGGAAGGTCGCACAAAATGCGTGAAATCCACCGTAGAGCTGGATGCCGTTGCAGATGGCTGCCATCGCAAACTCGCGAATGCCAAAGTGAACGTTTGCGCCCGCGCGGTTCTCCGCGTTGAAGAAACCTTTGCCCTTTAGTTCAGATTTATTGGAAGGCGCAAGGTCTGCGCTGCCACCGAAGAGATTCGGCATGTATTCGGCAAAGAGATTAAGCATTTCGCCGCTGACGATGCGCGTCGCTTTCGGTTCTTTCGAGCTAAGAAGGCGCGGGTCAGCTTTCAGCGCATCCGGCAGCTTTTTCTCGTGCCATGCAATCCACTTCGTGTAGAGCTCGGGATACGCTTTTTTGTATGCTTCAAACATCGCGTCATATACTGCGTGCTGTTTGCTATAGCCCGCCTGCAAGTCTGCAAAGTATGCTTTCACGTCTTCGGGAACGACAAAAGGTTCTTCGTTCCAGCCGTAAAACGCGCGCATAGCTTTCAACGCGTCAGCGCCCAGCGGTTCGCCGTGCGCGCTCGCCATGTTCGCCTTTGGCGTACCGTGGGCAATCTGTGTGCGCACGATGATGAGCGACGGATGCGTCGTGTCCGCTTTTGCATGTTCAATCGCTTTTGCAATAGCCTCCTTATCTTCGCCGTCGGCTACATGTTGCACTGTCCAGCCGTATGCTTCAAACCGCTTACCGACATCCTCGGTAAACGCAAGATTTGTGCTGCCTTCGATGGTGATCTCGTTTCGATCATATAAGAGGATTAGTTTGCCAAGGCCGAGGTGTCCCGCGAGAGACGCCGCCTCGGACGCAACGCCCTCCATCAGGCAGCCGTCGCCCGTGAGCGCATAAGTGTAGTTGTCTACGACGGGAAATTCTTCGCGGTTGAATTCAGCCGCAAGACGCGCCTCCGCCATCGCCATGCCGACGGCAACAGCGATGCCCTGACCCAGCGGTCCGGTGGTCGTCTCCACGCCGACGGTGTGGCCGAACTCCGGATGTCCCGGCGTCTTGCTGCCCCATTGGCGGAAATTCTTGATCTCTTCGATGGATAGCCCGTAGCCAAACAGGTGCAGGAGTGAATATTCCAGCATGGACGCATGCCCGGCGGAGAGCACAAACCGGTCTCTGCCAGGCCATGTTGCGTCCTTCGGGTCGTGTCTCATCTGCTTCCAGAGCGTCAGCGCCATGGGTGCCGCGCCGATGGGCAGACCCGGATGTCCGCTATTCGCTTTTTGAACGGCTTCTGCCGCAAGAAACCGAATGGTTGTAATCGCCTTTTGCTCAATTGTGCTCATATCGCATGCGTCCTTTCTGATGATGTGTCGATCATTCATTGGCTGAAATCAATAAAGAGATGGCGACGAATATTATACCATATCCGCCGCCAACATTTGTTCAATCGCTCAGATGCCGCGATTGTTTTCGCGAATCTGCTCCAGTTCTGTGAAGTTATGCTTGCAGACGTGTCCGTTCAGCGGAAGAATACGC
>JAUYTF010000307.1 GCA_030695285.1 Eubacteriales bacterium
GCTTTACCGACATATCGAGCGACGATATTCCGTTTCAAGAATGAGCACGATAACGTGCGCGACGGATTAATGACGGTGCTGATTTCAACCCGCTCAAAATTGAGCGAGTTCAAACTTGGGGAGGGTGCGAGACATTCTGCAAGCGGCTCGAGTGTTGCCCCTTCACTGAAGGCGTTGACTCATACACGGTAGTCAAAAATGTCTACCGTGGAAACGGAACGATCCATATTTCAATTTGAGGTGAACCATGGCGAGGGAGTATTTCAATGCCTATCACAGCTATCTAGAGGCCATAGAACCGCTTAACGACGCAGAGCGTGGGCGACTTTTCACGGCATGCCTATATTACAGCATGACGGGCGAAGTCCTAGAGCTCCGCGGGAACGAGCGCTTTGCATTCGCTGGCATGAAGTCGCAGATAGATAGGGATTCAAAGCAATATGAGAACCGCTGTGAGACGAACCGAAAAAACGGATCGCTCGGAGGGCAAACCAAGCCAAGCGAACGCTACCAAACGCTACCGAACGCTACCGAACGCTACCCAGCGCCCCCCAAGGAGAAGGAGAAGGCAAAGGAGAAGGAGAAGACGAAGGAGAAAGAGAACGGTAATAGCGCGGACAAGCCGCGCCGCTTCACCAAACCCACGGTGGTGGAGATTCGCGATTACTGTCGTGAACGTAGAAACGGCATCGATCCGCAACGGTTCTTTGACTTCTACGAGGCGAAGGGTTGGCGTGTCGGTAATCAACCGATGAAGGATTGGCAGGCGGCGGTGCGGACTTGGGAGGGTCGAGAACCGGCAAAATCACCGGATTGCGGGACATCGAACCCGTTTAAGCGAATGTTGATGGAGGAGGCAAGGCGAAATGGACAAAGTGGAATGCATGAAGATTTTAGCGATACTGCGGATAGCCTATCCGGGTTTTTATAAGGCCACGAGCGCAAAAGACCACAGTGATACGGTGGTTCTCTGGGCGACGATGTTCCCGGACGATCCGTTTGAGCTGGTCAGCGCCGCGGTAAAGACGTTCATCGCTTCGGACGAGAAAGGCTTCCCTCCGCATATCGGGGCGATCAAAGCGGCGATTGCGAAGCTCACGCAGCCAGATGCACTGACCGAAGCCGAGGCGTGGAACATCGTCCGCGGCAAGATGAGTTGCTACGCTACGCGCGCGGATTTTCTGTCCCTGCCGCCGGTGATCCAGCGCGCGGTCGGCAGCGCGTCGCAGCTATGCCAGTGGGCGATGACGGATATGGAGAGCATGCCGGTGATTCAGTCCAACTTCATGCGCTCGTTTCGGGCAGCGCAGGCGGCGGAGCAGCAGCGGGCGAAGATCCCGAAGGACGTGCTCGCACTGATAGATGGACGCAAGCAGGCGATGCTGTTGGAACATGAGCCGAATAGCGAGTGCGAGGCGGGTGCGTGGGGATAAAGAAAACCCG
>JAUYTF010000020.1 GCA_030695285.1 Eubacteriales bacterium
CAGCGCGATCATGTTCGTGTTACTGTTCGTCTCCGGCTTGTTCTTCGGCCGCGCGTGGTGCGGCTGGCTGTGCCCCGCGGGTGGAATCGCGGAGGTCGCGCAGACCGTGAACCCGAAACCCGCCAATGCAAAACGGCTGAAGATCGTGCGATACGTCATCTTCGCGGTGTGGTTTGGCGTGCTCGTGACGGGCTTTGTGCTCGCTGGCGGCATCAAGGGCATCGACCCGCTGCGCCTGACGGAGCGGTATGTCTCGGTGGACGAGCCGATCAAGTACATCATGTATTATCTCGTGCTGGGGTTGATTTTCGTGCTCGACCTCGCGCTGGGGCGGCGCGGCGCCTGCCACGGTATCTGCTGGATGAGCCCGTTTCTCAACGCGGGGCAGCTGGTGGGACGGCTCTTGCACCTGCCGCAGATGCGCATCAAAACTCGGCCGGAGAGCTGCATCGACTGCAAGAAATGCAACAACAAGTGCCCGATGAGCATCGACGTCAACGCCGCGGTGAAGACGGGCAGCGTAAAGAGCTACGACTGCATCCTCTGCGGCGAGTGCGTGGATGTTTGCCCGAAGGGGGTGCTCTCGTATCGGAAACCGAGATAAGATCAAGCGCAAAAAACAAGGCCGGACGCGTGAGCGTTCGGCTTTTCTTGTTACTACCATCACTGATTTAGTGAACAGTTGCTTCTATTCGACATTTAAGCCGTTGTTTTAGATCATCAACGTCTTTCCAGATAATAATTGGTTTTTGCGAAATATCAAAATGTGGCTTTCGATTTGGATCATGGAAAACTTCTTCGCTGCAACATACTATGACTTCTTTGCCAAGTGCTTGCGCATACCCTGCTTCATAATATGCGCCATAATTTTGATAGGTAACATCGACTATCATAAACTTGCTACGCTCAATTTCATAAAACATTTCTGGTACAATCTGGTGGTTGTGCTCTTTTTCACTCATGATCTGAGCTTTATAGCCGCTTGCTGAAATAGCTTCACGGAATGCTTCCATTATGGGCTTTGCTTCATCTGAATAGCTCATCGCGATGAAGCCTTGATCTACTACGTTCAATCGTTCGGACAATTCTATGACCTTTTGCCATCCTTTGAAAGTAAGGCTTATGGTTTCTTTGTTAAAAAAACAGTCTATATAACCTAGACCAGATAAAAACTCTAGCATTTTATCAATTTCTTTATTTTGCACAAACGATGTGCAGAAAAGAAATCGGCCAAAATACAAATCTTTAGTTATTGTACTATCTATTGTTTCATGCAGGACTGATAACAATAACAAAGATCGGTTTGTTCTCTCAATAACATTCGAAGGATAATTCCTCATCAAATCAAACAAGTTGATTATGTTTGCGGATTGTTCGATTTTTGAGGGGACAGTATCGTCATAATAGAAAATGCATTTTACTCTTATATCACTAATCGCTTTTTTCCTATGGAGTATTAGAAACTCAAAAATTAGATTAAAAAGACTATATCTCAAAGTTGGGTTATCTAGCACAAGTATATCATCAGCGATATTAAAACTCATATGGCATACATTGCATTTAACATACGAGAATTCACTTAACATGTTATTTGTCTCTTTTGTGCAGGATTGATTATCCTTCAGGCATATTGGACAGACAAATCGCTCCATTTTTGTACCTTTCTGCATAAATGCTACTGGATGGAATAAGTTTAGCACTATTTCAAAATTTTTCAAATAAAACAGATTTTATGCACAAATATTACTATGCAGGCATTGATCCCACAAGCGTTTGTAGCTTTACTACGTGTTACTCTTTAGGAAGCTACTTCGTTTGTGTTTTCTACAGAATTATATCTACGACAGACCCTTTTTAACAACCTTAGAACCCGCGGGATTTGACGAAGCACATATTAAACGTGAAAGAATGACGCAACCACTTTGCGGGCATAAAATGTTTCTGTCACCCAACGGGTGGAAGATTTTCCAACAGGATACATTGATCAAATGAAACACCGCCTGCTTGCCGCTTGCTGCATCCTGCTATTGCTCCTTACGCCTTTTCCCGCGTTGGCGGAGGTGGCTGCCACTGTCGTGATCAACAACGCGGTGGGGTTTTAAGCGAGTGCGTGGATGTTTGCCCGAAGGGGGTGCTGGGGTATCGGAAACCGAGATAAGATCAAGCGCAAAAAACTAGGCCGGACGCGCGAGCGTTCGGCTTTTTGTGACTGCGGTCATTGACGGATTCGTTTGTCGACCCTATGATTAAAGAAGAATAGAACACTGCTGACTCGATTTGAAAGGACACTGAACGCATGAAATTTGATTATTATCTGCCCACGCGCCTGCTCTTTGGTGCGGGCAAGTTAAAAGAACTACACAAACACAAACTCCCCGGAGCAAAGGCGCTCATCGTCATGACCGGCGGCAAGAGCCTCCGCGCAAACGGCTACCTCGCCGCGCTGGAAGAGGAGCTTCGCCTTGCGGGCGCGGGCTTCGTGATCTACGACAAGATCACCCCCAACCCCGAAAAGGCGCAGGTCATGGAAGGCGCGCGCATCGCAAAATCCAACGGCTGCGATTTCGTCGTGGGCTTCGGTGGCGGCAGCAGCATCGACGCGGCGAAAGCAATCGCCGTCATGGCGACCAACCACGGCGACTATTGGGATTATGTCTCCGGCGGAAGCGGCAAGGGCCAGCCTGTGCCGAACGATCCGCTGCCCATCGTCGCCATCACCACCACGGCGGGCACCGGCACCGAGGCCGATCCCTGGATGGTGGTCACCAAGGAAGAGACCAACGAAAAGATCGGCTTTGGCTACGATAAGACGTTCCCCGTGCTCTCTGTCGTCGATCCTGAGCTGATGCTCACCGTGCCGTCTTCGCTCACCGCCTATCAGGGCTTTGACGCGCTCTTTCACAGCACGGAAGGGTATCTCAACACCATCGCATACCCCATCAGTGATGCATTTGCCCTGCGCGCCATCTCGCTGGTAAGCCAGTCTCTGCCCACGGCGGTCAAAGATGGCGGCAACCTTGCCGCGCGCACGGATGTTGCGCTCGCCAACACGCTCTCCGGTATGGTGGAGAGCACAAGCGGCTGCATTTCGGAGCACTCACTGGCGCACGCGATGGGCGCGATGAAGCCCCAGCTGGCACACGGCGCGGCGCTGATTATGATCAGCCGGGCATATTACGAAACCTTCGCGAACAAAGGTTGCGCCGACGCGCGCATGATCGATATGGCGCGGGCGATGGGCAAGCACGATGCAAAGCGCGCGATGGATTTCGTAGACGCGCTCTATGAATTGCAGGTGGCCTGCGGCGTGGACGCGCTCAAGATGAGCGACTACGGCATTCTCTATGAGGATTTGTCCAAGTATGTGGACAATGCGTTTGACACCATGGGCGCCCTGTTTCAGTTTGATCCGTGCGTGCTTTCAAAAGAAGATTGCCTCAAGATCTATCAGGCGTCCTATCGCTGAGCGTGCGTCAAGACAGAGCCTTCGGGGTAGTCCGGAGGCTTTTTACTTTTTGAACCATGCGCGCGGAGAGCTTTGCCGTCATACTCAAACGAAATGCTTAATACTGGACTTAAAGTATGATATACTCTGAAAATTACATCGGAGCACATGCGTGGATGCCCCAATTTACTTGGCATTCGAGAGTGAATAGCACAAAGAAGGGGAACTCACTTTGCGCTTGGGCGCGTGAGTTGGGATGACTGGAATGTTGATAGGGGGGTACACCATGCAGGACGCACTCTATGTTGTGATCAGTGCGGTTGGACTCATTCTGCTGGCGGTCATACTCATCGCGCAGCGGGAGACGAAAGCCTCCTCCGCCGCGCAGCGCAAATTCAACCACCTGATCTATGCAACGATGGTCATGCTCGTGGTGGATGCATGCTGCTGGCTCGTCGACGGTCAGCAGTTTCGCTTCGCGCGGCAGCTGAATGTTGCGCTTCAGACGGTCTACTTTGCGCTGCATGTGCTGTTGCCCTATCTTTGGGCGCTGTATGTAGAGGTTGCGCTGAGCACAGACCTGAAGGAGGCAAGGAGGCGCATCACGCTTGCGACGCTGCCGCTGCTGCTATTCATACTGGCGCTGGCGTTTAACTTTCAGTACGGATTCGTTTTCTCCATCGATTCGCAAAACGTGTATCACCGCGAGATCGGGGTCTACTATTACGCCTTTTTATCCTATGCCTATCTCATCTACGGAAGCATCCGCTCGCTGATCAAGGCAAACGGTGCAGCCTGGGTGGACGACCGTCGGCGCTATTACACGCTGGCCTTCTTCGCGGTGCTACCATCGCTCGGCGGATTCATACAGCTTTTCTTCTACGGCGTGAGTCTCAACTGGATTCTCGCGTCCGTCTCGATCCTGCTGGTATACATCGACTCGCAAAACCGCCAAATCTCGACCGACCCGCTCACAAACCTGAACAACCGCCGGGAGCTGAGCAGGTTTCTGCTGCGTGAAACAAACGAGCGCGAGCAGCCCAAAAGCGGCGTGCTGACGTTGATTATGATGGACGTGGACGGCTTTAAGCAGATCAACGATACCTACGGGCATTTTTACGGTGACGGCGTATTGATCAACGTCTCGGAAATTCTCAAAGCAAGTTGCAAAAACACAGACGCGTTTCTGGCGCGCTACGGCGGGGATGAGTTCTGCATCGTGCTGCCCGCCAATACAGATGTTGGCGCGGAGGAGATCATCGCGCGGGTTCACACGAATGTCTCCTCGTGGAACAGCTCTCATGCGGACATGAAACCCATTGGATTGAGCATCGGATATGCGGAGTGGGACGCGCAGAAAGACGCCTCCTACGAAACACTGCTTACCCGCGCAGACCGGCGCATGTATGAGGTCAAGCGCGCGAAAAAGCACCCGTCTGGCACGAAATAAATACGCACAAAGCCCGCCGGAAGGCGGGCTGGTCTATTCAGCGTGTGATTTATTTTTTCCTCCGATCCGGTACCTTAATGACTGTTCCGGTGCGGACTAGATTTGGATTTGTGATGGAGGGATTCATCGAAACGATCTCCTCGATCGAGGTGTTATACTTCTTGGCAATCTTCGTGAGGTTATCGCCCGCAAGCACCTTGTATTCGACCACTTTTGACGGTGGTGTTGGCTTCGACGCGGGAATCTTCAGTTCCCAGCCGATCTCGATATGGCTCGGATCTTTGATAACGGGGTTGAGTTTCACGATTTCCTGCGGGGTCGTCTTGTACTTCGCCGCAATTTTCAGCAGTGTATCACCCTTAACGACCTTGTGTACCATAAACAGCACCTCCGATAATATTCAGTTTGAGCCGCTACAATGTCACAGATTGGTCGCGTTGTATACGGCATTCGACTGGATTCATTATACCCCCGCCCGGTCACGTTTGCAATTTGATTTGCGCTGCAAGATATTCCGTTTTGGATCTCGCGTGCGCTGGAAGCGTGAAGCGATTTGCATTTTATTCCGCTTGTGGTATCATGAAATAGTTCGTAGTACGAATGAGTTTCGGCTGCCCTGCCGATAAGGAGTGAAAAAATGACCGATCAGGAAATCGAGCTGCTGCTCAATCAGGCGCTCAAAGACATGTTTTATAGCGTTTTGCGCTTGCAGGAAAAGAGCGTATCCAAACTCGCAAACGGAAACCTAAGCCGCACGGAGATGCACGCGCTGGAGATTGTGCAGGATATTCCGGACGCGACGCTGACGCAGATTGCCGATATCCTCGGCATCACTAAGGCGACGGTGAGCGTCTCTGTCAACCGCCTTGTGGAAAAGAGATATCTGATCAAAACCCGCGCGGAGGACGACAAGCGCAAGAGCATTCTCCAGCTCACCGAAGAGGGAGAGGCCATGTGCAAAAAGCATACGCAGTTTCACGATCTGCTCATCCAGGCTGTGATGCGGGATTTTCAGGTCTCGCAGTATCCGGAGGTGCTGCAATCTATGCAGGCGCTTGTAAACTTTTTCAACCACCTGCGTGTGTAAAAATGCATAGCCGCAGGGTTTAGTCGGCGTACGTCTGCCGTTTGAGAAGCGATCTGACCGCGAAAACGAGCGTCTTTTAACACGATAGCAACAAGTATTGCGAAAGATCAGCAGCAAAATACACAGCAGTATTACATTCTCAAAGCACCACAATTTCAGCCCGCCAATAGCCGGTCGGCTTGACAAGCGAAAAACACCGTGTTATGATTCTGCGCAAGTTAGTTAGTAGTGCTAACAATGTGCGGGATCATTTTTTTATACCCACCGCACGCCGGATTATTTGCCCCACTGCTCTGGACTCATACATAATTTATACGTCGAAAGGACTCCATACAATGGATCTGGATACTATATTCCGGCTCATGGAGCGCGCGGAACAGTCCGCGTTTGCCAAAGTAGAAATACAGCAGGGCGACCTGCGCATATTGCTCGAGCGCGGCGCAAGCGCGGCGGCGGCATCTGTCATCACACAAACAGAGCAGCAAGCTACGACGGATTTGGCGGAGAGGGACGCTGTGCCATCTCCCATCTCCGGCGTGTTTTACCTGCGCAAGGAGCCCGGCGCCGAGCCGTTCGTACTGGTCGGCTCCAAGGTGAACAAAGGCGACACGCTCTGCATCATCGAAGCCATGAAGACCATGAACGAGATTCGTTCTCCAAGGAACGGGGTCATTGCCGGTATTCTAGCAGCGGACGGGGCAACCGTAGCCGCGGGCGAAGCGCTGTTCCTGCTCGGCGTAGGAATCTAATATGCAGACGGTACTCGTGGCAAATCGCGGGGAGATCGCCGTTCGCATCATCCGCACCTGTAAAAAACTCGGGCTCAAGGCTGTTGCGGTCTATTCGGAAAACGACGAGCACGCATTGCATGTTCGCCTTGCGGATGAGAGCGTTTGCATCGGTCCGCGCCCGGCGGACAAAAGCTATCTCAATATCGACGCAATCCTCGCGGCGGCGAAAGCTTACCGCGCGGATTTGCTGCATCCCGGCGTAGGCTTTCTTTCGGAAAACGACGCGTTTGCCGAGGCTTGCGCCGAGGCGGGCATCCGTTTCATCGGCCCTCAACCAGAGAGCATGCGCGTGCTGGGCGATAAAGAAGCCGCGCGTAAAACAATGATCGCCAACGGCTTCCCCGTCGTGCCCGGTTCGGAAGGCACAGTAGAGACGCTCAAGGAAGCGGTGCAGGCGGCGAAATGTATTGGTTATCCCTTGATGATCAAGGCCACAAAAGGCGGCGGCGGCAAGGGCATTCGCATCGTGGAGGACGCCTGCGCGCTGGAGCGGGAGTTTCCGCTCGTGCGCAGAGAAGCCGAGCTCGCCTTTGGCGATGGCAGCGTGTATCTCGAGGCATATTTGCCGGAGGCGCGGCACATCGAGGTGCAGATTCTAGCCGATATGCACGGAAACGTGCTGCACTTAGGCACGCGCGAATGCACGCTCCAGCGCAAAAATCAAAAGTTGATCGAAGAAGCTCCCGCGGCGAATGTGGCCGCAAAGACGCTCGCCGCCATCGAGCAGACTGCTGTGGACATCGCCCGCGTGGTGGGCTATCAGAACGCCGGCACGGTAGAGTTTTTGCTCACGAAGGACGGGCGCTTCTTCTTTATGGAGATGAACGCGCGCATTCAGGTTGAGCACCCTGTCACCGAGAGCATATATGGCCTTGACCTCATCAAGGCGCAGATTCAGGTGGCTTTGGGGCATCATTTGCGCATGGCCCAGGAAAATCTCGTTCCGCGCGGGCACGCGATCGAGTGCCGCATCAACGCGGAATGTCCGGCGGAGCAGTTTCGCCCGTCGCCCGGTGTAATTAAAAGCATGCAGCTACCCGGCGGCAACGGTATCCGCATCGACAGCGGCTACGGTACAGGTGACGAGATATCGCCCTATTATGATTCCATGGTGCTCAAACTCGTGGCGTTTGCGGACGACCGGGACGAGGCGATTCGCCTGAGTTTAGCCGCGCTGGGGGAACTTTTGATCGACGGAATCGAGCACAACACGGAGCTTGCCCGCGCAATGCTGAGCGACGCCGACTTTCGCAGCGGAAATGTGCACACCATGTGGATTGAACAATCGTTTCTGCCGCGCTTTTTAAGGGGGCATCCATGAATCTGTTTACGGAGCAATCGTTTTTGCCGCTGTACCTCAGGGGGGCGTAAATGAATCTTTTTTCAGAACAAATCGAAACTGCGCTTCCCGTCGATCCTGCCGAGGCGGCGGGTGCGCTGGAAATCCTCCGCTGTGCGCGCTGCGGGCGCGATCTCGTGGCGGAGGTGGTACTCGCCGGGGACGCGACCTGTCCCTATTGCGGCAATCTGTTTCGCCAACCCGCGTATCGCCGCATCGAGGCGATTGTGGACAGCGGAAGCTTCATCGAAATCGAACGCGAAACCGAGGCGGGCGACCCGCTCTCATTTCCGGGCTATCGCACAAAGCTCGAAAAAGAGCGCATCAAGAGCAAGATGCAGGAGGGCGTGGTCATCGGCAAGGCGACCATCAAAGGACAGCGCACCGCCCTTGCTGTTATGGACAGCTATTTTATGATGGGCAGCATGGGCACCGTGGTAGGCGAAAAGATCGTCATCCTCGCGGAGTTTGCGCTGCACAACCGGCTGCCGCTGGTCATTTTCTGCGCCTCAGGCGGCGCGCGTATGCAGGAGGGCGTGCTATCGCTCATGCAGATGTCTCGCACGACCATCGCGCTCGCGCGGCACAGCGCAGCGGGGCTTTTGCATCTCAACGTGCTCACGCACCCGACCACGGGCGGCGTGACCGCGAGCTTTGCCATGCAGGGCGACATCACGCTGGCGGAGCCCGGCGCGCTGATTGGCTTTGCCGGGCCGCGCGTGATT
>JAUYTF010000025.1 GCA_030695285.1 Eubacteriales bacterium
TCGCCTTCGGCGTTAAACGCGATACAGGGCGCATAGCTACCCGTTTTCATCGATTGCAGCAGCGCATACAACGCAGCGGGGGAGGGTGCTGCTGAAAGCAGCGCATTGGCGGTCTGCTTGGAGACGCCGTCAAACGATGCGGTCATCGCGCGAACGGGATCGGGGGAGGAGATTGCGGTTTCAAATGCCTCCAGTGGTGCGGTAAACGGGTCTTGCTTGTCTTGCGAGACAATCGGTTCATACGGAAACCCAGGCAGGAGGATGCGTGCGCCGTCGTTGTTTGCGGAAATGCGGCGCAGGCAGTCTACGATTGCTCCGTTGGGTTCCAGCAAAAGCAGATTTGCGTGTTTTCCTGTGAGTTCGACAATCAGCCGCAGTGAGACCTCGTCAAAGAGTTCGTTTCGCGCGAGCATGATGATCTCGCAGACGCGATCCGCGCCGAGCTGACGGATCGAGCAGATGCGGCCACCGATCAGGCGGCTGCGCAGGAGCATGCAAAACGCCGGGGCGTTCATGGGGTTGTCAAAACTGCGGCTGGTGAGCTGAATGCGCCCGTTTTCGGCGTGTGTGCTGACAAGCAGACGATGATTTGCGTTGTTTGCCCGCACAACAAAGAGCAGCAAGTCCTTTTCAGGCTGCTGCACCTTATCGATCTTGCCGCCGATGAGCGGCTGTAATTCGTAAATCACCGCGCCAAGCGCGATGCCGTCCATTGCCATTGCGTATTCATTTCTCCAATATCATGTTAACCGTGGTCCATTGCCATTGCGAATTCATTTCTCCAATATCATGTTAACCGTGATCCATTGCCATTGCGTATTCATTTCTCCAATATCATGTTAACCGTGCGTGCGAGACAAAACGAGAACCAATTGCGTTACTCCGGCTGCTTTAGGCGGTCGAGAATCAGTCGATAGCCACTTGCGCCGTACTCCAGACAGCGGTTGACGCGGCTGATGGTCGCGCTGGAGGCGTTAAACCTGCGCGCGATTTCCTGATACGTCACGCCTGCGTCAAGCTGGCGCGCAACCTGCCAGCGCTGCGCCATGGCCTGCAACTCGTTGATGGTACACATGTCTTCAAAAAACTGATAGCATTCCGAGAGATCGCGCAAGGATAAAATCGCGTGAAACACGTCGTTCAATTCTTCGCTTTTCAGTCTGGAAACATATGCGTCCATACACGGATCACCTTTCGTTTACAGGTTTCAATGAGTCTGATGCACCGATATCCAAATATATTCTATTCGCTTTCACACTGGAAAGCAAGAAAAAAGGGGCATACCGTGCTGGTATGCCCATAGCTGAAAACCGAACTGGGGTTACTGCGCCGCAGCGCGCTTTTTTGCCAACTGCGCTTTTTTGCGGGCGGCAGCATTCTTGTGGATCATGCGCTTTGCAGCAGCATGATCAACCGTGCTGACGGCCGTCAAATACGCTTTTTCGGTTGCGGCAGCATCCCCGGCCTGCAGCGCTTCATCAAAGCGGCGGATAGTCGTCTTCATCTCGGACTTGGCCGCGCGATTATTCAGCGTCTGCTTCGCGGTGATTTTGACACGTTTAATAGCGGACTTGATATTTGCCAAAACAATTCACCCCCTGTTTCAGTCTCTCATTTCACTCGAACAGAAGTCAGTTTAGCATACAGCGCATGTAAATGCAAGCATAATATTGCGCATTTCCGAATTGTTGCGCTTTTATACAAGAGCCTGCTGGAATAAAACGCCCGAGCCGGCGTTTCGATTGTAAGTTGTGTGATAATGTTCCCTAAATCGGAGTGCGAAAGGAGATTTTCACATTTTCGTTGCATTTGCAAAGTTGACGCATGCGTCATTCGTGGTATAATATTTTTCGTGATTAGCACTCAACAAAAAAGAGTGCTAACAAGTCAAAAAACAATTGAAATACATAGGAGGCGAAACTCGTATGAAACTGAAACCTTTGGCCGATCGCGTTGTTGTCATCAGCATCGAGAATGAAGAGGTTGTCAAGGGCGGCATCGTGTTGCCGACAGCAGCGAAGGAAAAACCGCAGATGGCGGAAGTGATCTCGGTTGGCCCGGGCGGCGTAGTGGACGGCAAGGAAGTTGTCATGTACGTCAAAGCGGGCGACAAGGTGATCTGCTCCAAGTATGCAGGTACCGAAGTCAAACTGGACGATAAAGAATATATGATCGTCCGTCAGAGCGATATTCTCGCGGTCGTGGAATAATCAGGAGGAAATGAACTATGGCAAAGCAGCTAAAGTATAGCGAAGAAGCACGCAGAGCGCTTCAGATCGGCCTGGACAAACTGGCCAATACCGTCAAGATTACCCTAGGTCCCAAGGGCCGCAACGTCGTGCTGGATAAGAAATACGGCGCTCCGCTGATCACGAACGACGGCGTGACCATCGCCAAAGAGATCGAGCTGGATGACCCATTTGAAAACATGGGTGCGCAGCTCGTCAAAGAAGTCGCCACCAAGACCAATGATGTGGCGGGCGACGGCACCACAACGGCGACCCTGCTTGCGCAGGCGATCGTCCGCGAGGGCATGAAAAACGTAGCCGCCGGCGCCAACCCCATGGTCGTCCGCCGCGGCATCGAAGCAGCTGTCAACGAAGCCGTCGAAGGCCTCAAGGATCTCAGCAAGCCCGTCGGCAGCAAAAACGCCATCGCGCAGGTCGCAGCGATCTCCGCGGGCGATGAAACCGTTGGCAAGCTCATCTCGGATGCGATGGAGAAGGTCGGAAACGACGGCGTCATCACCGTTGAAGAGAGCAAAACCATGAAGACAGAGCTCAACATCGTCGAAGGTATGCAGTTTGATCGTGGCTACGCTTCCGCGTATATGGTCACCGATACCGAAAAGATGGAGGGCATTCTCGATAATCCCTACATCCTGATCACCGACAAGAAGATTGGCAATGTTCAGGAGATTCTGCCGATTCTCCAGCAGATCGCGCAGCAGAGCCGCTCTTTGCTGATCATCTCCGAGGATGTCGAGGGCGAAGCCCTTACCACGCTGGTGCTCAACAAACTCCGCGGCACGTTCAACTGCATCGCCGTCAAAGCGCCTGGCTTTGGCGATCGCAGAAAGGCTATGTTGCAGGATATTGCCGTCCTCACCGGCGGCGAAGTGATCACCGCCGAAATCGGCCTCGACCTCAAGGAAACGCAACTCAGCCAGCTCGGCACCGCGCGCCAGGTCAAAGTGGATAAGGACAATACGATCATCGTCGAAGGCGCGGGCAATGCCGAAGAGATCAAGGCGCGGGTTGCCGCCATCAAGGTACAGATCGGCGAGACCACGTCCGATTATGACAAGGAAAAGCTGCAGGAGCGCCTTGCCAAGCTCGCGGGCGGCGTCGCCGTCATCGCGGTAGGCGCGGCGACCGAGGTCGAGATGAAGGAGTTCAAGCTCCGCATTGAGGACGCGCTCTCCGCAACCCGCGCGGCTGTGGAAGAGGGCATCGTCCCCGGCGGCGGTGTAGCGCTGCTGAATGTGGCGGATCGCGTCAGGAAGCTTGCCGATCACGCGACGGGCGACCACAAGACCGGCATCGATATCATTCTGCGTGCGCTGGAAGAGCCGGTTCGTCAGATCGCGATCAACGCAGGGGTGGACGGCGCGGTCGTCGTCGAGAACATCCGCCGCGAAAACAAACCCGGCTATGGTTACAACGTCACAACTAACTCCTACTCGATTCTGGCTGACGAGGGTATCATTGACCCGACGAAGGTCACCCGCAGCGCGCTGCAGAATGCAGCGTCCATCGCTGCCATGGTGTTGACGACGGAGAGCCTTGTCACCGATATCCCGACGCCTCCGGCCCCTGCCGCGGCGCCCGGCCCGGACATGGGCGGCATGTATTAAGTCTAGCGACAAAATCATAAGCAACGAAAGAGAGCGCGGAGTCGATCCGTGCTCTTTTTCTTACTATAGGCTAGCTTCTACGAAAGCAAAATCTTTCAGCGAGCATCCGTTAAAGCGTTGGCGTCGGCGAAACTTCCGGCGTCGGCGTGGGCACGATGCCAACTTGCTTTCTCAGCGGGTTGCCGGGGTAGACATCGGGGCCAGGTTGCCTATAAATCTCTTCAACTTTTTCGCCGTTGACATAGTGGTCGATGAATACATCCACTGTGTACTTTGACCGTGCCGGGGCAAGAATATTCTCTTCACCGATGAAGAGTTTTTTTGATTCGGTGATCTCGTCAGGTCCCGGCGCTTCTTCGGAAATGAGCACAACACGGGTCTTGTATTCGTGCCCTTCCGGCAATGCCAGCCCGTAGATCAACACCGTCAGATCCCGCTTCCGGCTCTTGGACATCTTGTTCTCGGAGGAATAAGCGTAGATATAGAGCGGTTGTTCTGAAACATTCTTGAACTTAAAATCAATGCGGTTCGTGTCAACTGTCGCATCCAACCCCTTGTCAACATAGGTAGAAGGGTAAGAGTGCTCCTTACGATCAATGATTTCGATATAGGGAAACGCTTGAAACAACGCGTTATAAAGCGTCGTGCTGACCTGACAAACACCGCCGCCGTATTGGGGGGTTGCTCGATCTCCGCCGAAAATGCCCTGCGCTAATTGCCAACCATTCTTCTCAGTTCTGTCGCCGACTACATCGTTAAAGCTCCAAGTCTTGCCCGGTTTCACGACCTGTTTATTGATTGCATCGGCGGCTTTCTCCACGTTGTAAGCCCGATTGGGAATGAGTTCGCGCTGTTCTTCCGTGTCCTCAGCGGTGCCTTTGAAGTCATACGTTGTGGTGAACTTCGCGATCGGCGAGAAGTACGCCTGAATATCCGCGACAGTTATAGAAGGCGGAATGTTCGTTAGCGTCAGGGCAAGTGTCGTCTGCCACTGTCCTGCGGCGATAGCCTGCTTGACCAACTCTATAGTAGAGGCGACGTCTAGACCGAAGCCTGGCGTCCCTTCTATATACTGCGGCGTGGGTTTGCCGCTGCTGGAGAAATCCATGGTCACGCTTGCGTCCACGGGTGGCTTGCTGGAAGTCTGGTTGATCGCTTCGATACGGTTTGAAAGCGCCGTTTCGTCGATGCTGACAGTGGTGGAATAGCTCTGACTCGCGCCGCCGGTGAGCGCTTGCTCAATCACCTCGCTGAGGTTGGTGGTGGCGCGTATGTCCGCGCCGGTGATGGTTGCGTTTACCTCCGCGCTGGAGAGTGTGATTGCGATGCGCTCCAGAAACGTGGCTTCGTTGGACTCCAGCTGCGGACGCACTTCGTCTGCAAATTTACCGGAGACATCCATGCCGTTGATAGACACGCCACTGTGGAAGGTTTCATTCTCCAGATCGACTATTGCGGGTTTTGAGCAGCTTTTGACCAAAACGAGCACGGCGACGACGATGAGTGCAAGAAACGCGAAACTCATGCCTACGAGAAGCATTTTACGTTTTCGAGTCTTGGCTTGGCGTGCACTGGACCGCTTGGCGGTTGCCGAAGAGCCGTTACGATTCGGCGCCTGATCATATTTCATCTGGTTGCTCGTGGCTCTCGCGGAGCGGCTATCCGGGCGGTCAGCCGGGCGGCTGCCGCTTTGGCGGGCAGACTTGGTTGTGTCGGGCAAGCCCGAGTATTTTTCGTACATGGCTGTCCTTTACCATAAATAGTATTTATTGCACCATTGAAATCTGTAATCAATTATACACACTCGCTCATACTCAAGCAACTTTTTCTACCATGTTTAGGATCGTTACATTGGTAATTTCGTGAAAAAAACGGCAGTTAGTTTCTTGTCTTACTCGATCGCCCCGCCATGAAAGTAACACTCGTAAACTCGTTCATCATCCAGCAGGATTTCCTCATATCCTTGAAACCAATCTATACTGCCATCTACTTGGCAAAGATAATGCGTCCGACCTTCCGCATACACGGCAGGTCCGCGAAACGGACGCTCAAGCGGAACATGAAGCAGAGCGCGTTTGAGAAAGTCACCGTCAAACCGGCTGTCCAACACACGCCCGCAATAGTTCATAGACCAAACAGGCGAGCCGTCAATCCAAAGCGCTTCTTCGCCGGCGAAACGTTTGCCTCCAAGATACGTGTCGATATAGGTAAAGCTATCTTCATCATACCTGAGATCGTGCGAGTTGGGGCGCGAGGGCGTGCTTTCTACACCATGTGCGGCATAAGTACTCTTTTTTGCTCGAAGAAGAAATATAAGCGCTTGATCCAGCATCTCAAAAGCCTCCGTTTAACAAAATTTGATATTTCACCGCTATTATATCAAAATATAGGTTGATTCTGGCAATGTTATCCTGTAAAATTTACAGTTGCGATTCGTTTTTTAATGAGCAGCACGTCGTAAATCTGTTGTATATTGGTGTAGATTTGGAAATTTGCCGGATCGATGATATAATGTAAATATGGAAAATATGCGTAAAAAGCAGCAGATTATCAGCGATGTGCTTCCCGGGTCTCCGGCGGATCGCGCCGGGCTGTCAAAAGGCGATGTGCTGCTTTCTATCGACGGAGAACCGGTCATCGACCTTGTGGACTACGAGCATCTGACGACAAGTGAACGGCTCACGCTGGAGATACAAAAAGCAAACGGCGAGTGCGAACGCATCGAACTCGAGAAGGAAGACTACGAACCGCTTGGCTTATCATTCGCCACAAGCCTGATGGACAATATGCGCACCTGCAAGAACCACTGTGTATTTTGTTTTATCGACCAGATGCCAAATGGCGGCAGAAGCAGCCTGCATGTCAAGGATGACGACTGGCGCCTGTCGTTCGTGATGGGCAATTATGTTACGCTGACCAATCTCGACGAGAGGGAGCTGGATCGTGTCATCCGCCGCAGAGTCAGCCCCCTGTATGTGTCCCTTCACGCGAGCGACCCCGCCGTACGCCGCGCGATGATGAAAAACCCGCACGCAGGCGATATCGTACCGCAACTCAAGCGCCTCGCGGAAGCCG
>JAUYTF010000308.1 GCA_030695285.1 Eubacteriales bacterium
TCGAAATAATATATTTTCACGAAAATGGAGGTTTTCTTTCCGGTTTTGGAAAGCTGAATTGTTTTGGTTATATAGCATGCAGCATTTGTTCAGGCTTCACGATGAAGCGCTGGAAGCGGTTAGTTTTCCTAAAAGATGAGAGTAAATGTGATTGAATGAGAGTATCATCCTTTGATACTCTTATGATGTCGAAAAAGAAGAGAGCTTCCGCGGACAAAATGCGGAGGCTCTTTTGCTTTCCTTTGGAGGAATCAGATGCCGAGGAAACCTAAGCGTCCATGCTCCTTTCCTAGCTGCGGCAGGCTGACCGATGGTCGGTATTGCGACGAACACAAACAAACAGCCGAACGTCAGTACAATAGATACCTTCGCGACCCTGACACCAATAAACGCTACGGCCGCGCATGGAAAAAAATCCGTGCGCGATTTTTGTTGCAGCATCCTTTATGCGAGCAGTGCCGCCGGGAGAACAGGTTAACACCGGCGCAGGAGGCGCATCACATTGTTCCGTTGGCAAACGGCGGGACCCATAACGAAAATAATCTGCTCGCGCTGTGCAAGAGCTGTCATTCGCGAATAACCGTGACCGGTGTGAATCGAGCCAGCATCAGGTGACGGACTGAGCACGCCGGATCATACGATCGACCATTGAGGCGGCGTTTACGTATGTGATGGTTGTGTCCGGATGCTGGTTTGCAAAAACCCGGAATATCTCATCAGCAAAGCCCTGGCCAATCTCTTCGACATCCTGAAAATCAAGGACGATGTTCTTGAACCTTTCAAAGCGGGTCAACAGCCGCTTGGCCTGCGAGCGCGAAACGAAAACGGGGTTTGCTTCTCTGTATTCCAAAAGCCTCACAGGAACGATGGTTTTTGAAAAGCCGTAATCGTCGGGTGCTTCCGTATAGCGGTTCGCGATGTCGGCGAATGTGACAGTACGATCCAGAACAACTTCAAAATAAACGCGTGTGCCTTTGCTCTTGTCTGCATTGAGCTTATCTGTCAAAACGGGATTAGCGTCACCGACGCTGTTGTCGCCAATAAAAGCAAGCGCATCGGAGAAGATGAAGAACCGATCCGCGACCTTCGAGGAGA
>JAUYTF010000030.1 GCA_030695285.1 Eubacteriales bacterium
GCGGGGAGAGCGTGCCCGTCTCAGGCGTGAAACTCTTTGATCTGCTCAAGCGCACCAACATTTGTTATACCGATCTGCTGAGCGTGTTCTCCGCGCTGACACCCTTGGATTGGGAGACGGAGGAGCGCGTGGAAACCCTCGCGCGGTACGACGGCTATATTCAAAAGCAGCAGGAGCAGGTAGCCAGAAACCGCGCGCTGGAGCACACGCCGCTGCCGCAGGATTTGGACTATCTCGCGCTGGACGGCCTTCGGCTCGAAGCGCGGCAAAAGCTCAACAAGCACAAGCCCGCCAGTATCGGTATGGCGGGGCGCATCTCCGGGGTCACGCCCGCGGATGTTAACGTGCTGCTTATCTACGTCAAGCGCGGGTTTACCGCAAAGACCGAAACGGAGGAGGGTGCATGATTACGGAGATCCTCTCGCCGCTGCGCCCCGATCTAACGGCTGCGCAACTGGCAAAGTTTGAAACCTATTACGTTATGCTTGCGGACTGGAACACACGCCTGAACCTGACCACGATCATCGCACCGGAGGATGTTGCAAAAAAACACTTTCTGGATTCGTTTGCGGCGGAGCCCTATCTCAAGGATGGTGCAAGCATTGCGGATGTCGGCACGGGTGCGGGGTTTCCCGGCATTCCGCTGCTGATTGTGCGACCCGATTTGAAGGTTACGCTCATGGATAGCCAGCAAAAGAAGTTGGTGTTTCTGGAGGCGGTACTTGAGCGGCTGGGGCTGACGGCGGAGTGCGTGCACGCGCGCGCCGAGGACGCGGGGCAAAACCCGCGTTATCGGGAGCGGTTTGACGCGGCGCTGACCCGCGCGGTCTCGGGGTTGCCTGTGCTTTGCGAACTCACGCTGCCGCTGGTGAAGGTGGGCGGAGTCAGCATCGCTTACAAAGGTGACGCAGCGGAGGAGATCTCCGCGAGCCAAAACGCGCTGGAGTTGCTGCACGCAACGGCGGAGCGGATGATGATCCCTTCGGACTACGGCGTGCGGGAACTGGTGATCTTGACGAAAACCGCCGCCACACCAAAACAGTATCCCAGAAAAGCAGGTACGCCCGCGAAAAAGCCGTTATAAAGAGCACCACAATAAAAATAATGGGGCACGCCCGCGAAAAAGCCGTTATAAAGAGCACCATAATAACAAAAATTATGGCGTACACCCGCGAAAAAGCCGTTATTAAGAGCACCGCAATAACAAAAGTGGGGCACGCCCGCGAAAAAGCCGTTATAAGTTTTACATACGACTA
>JAUYTF010000309.1 GCA_030695285.1 Eubacteriales bacterium
GGCGGATATCTGCCGTTTTCCGTCGTGCTGAGCGAGACGTTTGTAAACGGGATACCCAACGATCTGCTCGTTCGCGTGCGGGACGAAACGGACGCCGCTTGCTGGTCCCGCGGGAAACAGAGCAGCAACCCGGGCGGCATCTGGTATACGCCGCAGAGCGGCATCTGGCAGACGGTGTGGCTAGAACGCGCACCCAAACGGCGCATCGAAGCCATTCAGATAACGCCGCTGTATGACCAGAGTGAAGTGGAGCTCGTCATCTGGACCAATTGCGGCGGCGCGGGTGCTGTGCAGCTGCTCGGTAGCGAGACCGCGTTTGTCAGCGGCACGCCGCTGCGCCTGCCCATGCAGGGCTTTTCGCCATGGAGCCCGGAGCAACCAAAGCTATACGACTTCTCGATGTCGTTTGAGCGGGATCATGTTGAGAGCTATTTTGCCATGCGCAAGTTTTCGCTGGAACAGGACGAAAACGCAACGCCGCGCCTTTTTCTCAACAACGTCCCGTATTTTCACAACGGCGTGCTCGATCAGGGATATTGGCCGGATGGACTATACACGCCCCCGAGCGATGAAGCGATGGTCTATGACATCGAGCTGATGAAACAACTGGGCTTCAATACGCTCAGAAAACACATTAAGGTCGAGCCGCTGCGCTGGTATTATCACTGTGACCGGCTTGGCATGCTCGTTTGGCAGGACATGGTCAACGGCGGCGGGAAGTATAGCGCCGCTACGATTTCGCTACCGCTTGTCTTTGGCAACGCGCATCCGGACAGCGACTATGCCTATTTTGCCCGCGAAGAAGTGCGCGGGCGTGAGGCTTACGCACGCGAGCTGCACGAGATGGTCATGCTACTGTACAACTGCCCCAGCATTGCCATGTGGGTGCCGTTTAACGAAGGCTGGGGCCAGTTTGACGCAAAGAAAGCCGTGGACGCAATCCGCGCGCTGGATGGTACGCGCACGATCGATCACGCCAGCGGCTGGCATGACCAGAAGAGCGGGGATGTCAAGAGCATGCATGTCTACTACAAGCCATATCGTTTTTCACGGGATTCGTTGGGGCGTGCGGTGGTGCTCAGTGAATTCGGCGGCTACAGTCAGATGATTGCCGGACACAGCTTCTCCCAAAAGGAATTTGGCTACAGGCGGCTCAAGAGCACCGAATCTCTGATGCGTGCATTTGAAAAACTCTATCAGCGCGAGGTGATTCCGGCGAAGGCAAAGGGGCTTTCCGCCGCAATTTACACACAGCTTTCGGACGTTGAGCAGGAGACCAACGGTTTTGTTACCTATGACCGCGAGGTGGTGAAGATGGATCCGTCTCGTGTTTGCGCCATCAACGTACGGCTTTCAGACGCATCCAAGGAGACGGGCGAAACGGAGCAATCGACGCAGGGATCGGAAGAATAACCGATCTCTCTTGCGCTAGCAGATACAAGTAAACGCAGATCAAGTGCGATACAAGCGCACTGAACTTGCGGCACGCAACCCGCCTGCGGTATAATAAGACATCAACAGACAAAAGGCGGTGATTGAATGGAACAGGCAATTGCGCGGCACAAGCGAGTGTTCAGGTTTCTAAGGGTGACGGTGGGCGGCATTATTTGCAGCATCTTTCATTTTCATCCAGAGAAAACAGATCTCGGCAAGGGCCCGTTTTTGATCACCGCAAACCACAACGGTGAACTTGATCCAGCGTTTCTTGCGCTGAGCATCCGAGAACACATGTATTTCGTCTCCAGCGAGCATGTGTTTCGCAAAGGATTTCTCTCGTGGCTCTTGACGTATTTTTTCGCGCCCATCTCGCGCGTGAAGGGGACAACCGACGCAGCTTCGGCGCTGAACGTGATTCGCGCGATCAAAAAAAACAACAACGTTTGCGTCTTTGCGGAGGGCAACCGATCGTATAACGGCGTCACTGGGCCGATTTTTCCCGCGACGGGAAAGCTCGCCAAGGCGTCGGGTGCGTCTCTCGTGACTTACCGGCTCGAGGGGGGGTACCTCACCACGCCGCGCTGGAGCCGTACCATCCGCAAAGGCCGGATGCGCGGGTATGTCGTCAATGTGTATACGCCTGAGCAGCTCAAGCAAATGACGCCGGAAGAGGTAAACGACCATATCCGCGAGGACATCATGGAGGATGCGTTCGAGCGCCAACTGACTCATCCCTATCGCTATAAAGGCAAAGATCTTGCCAAGGGGCTGGAAAACGCGCTCTATTTTTGCCCGCAATGCGGCAAGACGGGTGCGCTGCACAGCTACAAAGATGTGTTTGCCTGCACCTGCGGCCTACGCGCGCGCTTTACGGAAACGGGCTTTTTTGAAAAGGTTGAGCCGAGCGACCCCGAGCTGCCGTTTACGACCGTGCGGGACTGGGATTTCTGGCAGGATAAGCGCATTGCAGAATACGCAGCCTCGCTGCAAGAGGATGAAATCGCATACTCTGACGATGACGTAAAGCTCATAGCCGTCGGAGCCGGGCACAAGGACAGCGTGGTTGAGATTGCCAGGCTTTCCGTCAGCAAGCGAGCGTTGTCAGTGGGCAGTTATCATTTCCCGCTAGAGCGCATCAGCAGCATGGCGCTCATGGGTGTTTATAAGATGATGTTTTCCGTCGATGGAAACTCTTATGAGCTGCGCGCGGCAAAGACGCCCTATTGCGGAAGAAAGTATTTCACCTTTTATGAACTACTGAAGCACGCGGCAGAATAACGAAAGCACTCTAAGCGAAAGCGGCGCATGCGCGTCGCTTTTTGTTTGCTTTGGGAGATGGAAATCACAAACAGTTTTACATAAAACATCAAATTGATGTAAAGAACACATTGTTAGACTTTACAAAAATCGTATCAATCACAACCGATTTCTGCTATGATGTTACTTGTGGGAATTTTCGAGGGGGTTGCGTATGACAATCTTTCATGTTTTATCCTTGTTCGGTGGGCTTGCGATTTTCCTGTATGGCATGCACCTGATGAGTTCTTCGCTGGAGAGCATGTCCGGCGGGATGCTCGAGCGCGCGTTGGAGCGCTCGACCAGTAGCAAATGGAAAGCGCTTCTGCTAGGAACAGTTGCAACGGCAGTCGTTCAGAGCTCTTCTGCCACAACCGTCATGGCGGTCGGCTTTGTCAACGGCGGCATCATGACGCTCAATCAAGCGGTTGGCATCATCATGGGCGCAAACGTCGGCACGACAGTGACGGCCTGGATTCTCAGCCTGACCGGCATTCAAGGAACCTCTTTCTTGCTCCAGATGCTCAAGCCATCCTCGTTTACACCGGTTCTCGCGGTCATTGGCGTCATCATGGCGATGTTTTCGAAGAGACAAAAGCAGAAAACCATCGGCGCGGTGCTCTGCGGGTTTGCCGTATTGATGTACGGCATGAGCATGATGTCCAGCGCGGTATCTCCGCTGGCGGACATGCCGGAGTTTATGAGCATCATGACGAAGTTCAGCAACCCTCTGCTTGGTGTGCTCACGGGCGCTGTGATCACCGGCATCATCCAGAGCTCCTCCGCTTCGGTCGGCATCCTGCAGGCGCTGTCCTTAACGGGCGGCATCACCTATGGCGTCGCGATTCCCATCATCATGGGTCAGAATATCGGCACCTGTATCACCGCGCTACTCTCCTGCATTGGCGCAGGCAAGAACGCCAAGCGTACGGCGATGGTACACTTGTATTTTAATATCATGGGCTCGGTCATCTTTCTCGCGTTGTTCTATACGTTCAACGCGTTTCTGCATTTCACTTTCATGGACGATGTGCTCGATCCCGCGCATATCGCGATCATCCATACTGCGTTTAACTTAATGACGACAGCGATGCTACTGCCCGCATCGAACTTCCTTGTCAAACTTGCAAAGTTAACGATTCGTGATAAGCATGTAAAAGAAGAAAAATGGCCGTTGGACGAACGGTTTCTCGATATGCCCTCGTTCGCGCTGGAGCAGTGCAAAAACGTCATCGAGCGCATGGCTACACTCTCGCGCGATACGCTGCTGATGGCGCTTAGCACCATCGAGCATTATGCCGCGAAGAAAATTGCGCAAATCATCGCAAAC
>JAUYTF010000048.1 GCA_030695285.1 Eubacteriales bacterium
TATCAATCGAACAGTTCATAAATATACTTCTCGTTGCCGCAGGATCTTCGGATCTTCAGCTTGGGTTGAAGCACCATCTCCTGCGGTACGCCGAGTTCCAGCTCTTTGTTCTCTATGCTGTCAAACAGCAACCGCCCCGCCGCCATACCAAGCTTGCTTGCCGGCAGCTCCAGCGCGGTGATCGGCGGATTGACGAGCCCGCACACGGGCGAATCCGTCATGCTCGCCAGCGCGAGCTGCTGCGGCACCGATATGCCCGCGTCCTGCGCGGCCTTGAGGAACCCCAGCGCCTGCCCGTCTCCGGCTGTGATCAGCGCCGCAGGCAGTTCGAAGCGCTGCATCATCTGCTGGGCGGCGAGATAGCCGCTCTGCACACCACCGTCGCAAACGACGACCTTGCTCCCCACCGCGCGGCGACTCTCGCGCACAGCGCTGGCAAAGCCCGCCTCCATCTGCGCGTTTTTGTGCTGCTCTGCTGCATGCAGCATCAGATCGATGGTCAGATAACCAAACGAGAGCAGATGGCGCGTGAGGCGATACGCGCCCTCTTCAAAATCGATGTAGCAAAGCGTATCGCAACCACTGTGCCGGTTTTTCCCGACATGGACACACGGGATTCCGCTCTCGCGCGTCTGGTGCACGCGCTCCTCCGCAATGTTTGACGAAACGAGCGCAATTCCGTCCACGCGCCTGTTTTCGCACATGCGCAGGCTTTCTTCTTCGATTTGCGCATCCCCGTGCGTGTTGCAGAAGAATACGGCATATCCCTTATTGCGGGCCACTGTTTCGATGCCGGAGATGATTTTCTGCAGCGTTTCGCTTTCAATCTCGGGAACCAGCAGCGCGATGGTCTTCGTATTGCCAAGGTTTAAGCCGCGTGCAAACCAGTTTGGCGTATAGTTTTGCTCTTTCATGACGGCGAGCACATGATCACGCGTCTCCGGCAGCACCTGCTCCGGATGATTGAGCACGCGTGAAATTGTGGCAACAGAAACCCCTGCCACTTCGGCCACTTTACGAATGTTCATGCGCCCACGCGTCGCTCCTTTGCGGTGATATCGCATTATATCACGCAACCCCACCCTGCTTCAAGCACCGTGCCTTGTAAACGGTTCGCTTGCACGGCGCAGACGGTTTTATTGCAATTATCCGTCCCGATCCGTCATTTTGACGTTATTTTTTGATATGATAACGCAATTATGACGATATTTTGAAGTTTTCCGTTCTGATTGCGTCATAATTTGTTGACAAACATGCTGTTCTTCAGGTACATTATTCCTGTCGGATGTAAGTAGTTACATTCAAATTTAACTATGGAGGTTGTCTTATGGAGAAATCCAAACAGCAGCATGTAGACATCGATTACTCGTTGGAGGCAGTGCCGTCCAACGCGCGTGAGCGCAAGGGATTTTGGTCGATGTTCGTCATCATGCTCGGGTTCACATTCTTCTCCGCCAGCATGAGCGTTGGTGCGAAGATGGCAAACGGACTGGATCTTGGCGGTTTTATCTGGGCTATCCTCATCGGCGGCATCATCCTTGGCGCATACACCGGCGTACTGGCTTACATCGGCAGCAAGACCGGACTGAGCCTTGACCTGTTGGCGCATCGCTCGTTCGGCACATTTGGTTCCTTCCTACCCTCCGCCTTGATCAGCTTTACGCAGATCGGCTGGTTCGGCGTCGGCGTTGCGATGTTCGCCTTCCCCGCAGCGGAGCTTCTCAACATCAGCCCCTGGGTACTCGTCATCATCGCCGGCGTATGCATGACATCTTCCGCCTACTTCGGCATGAAAGGGCTGGAGATCGTCAGCTTTGTCTCTGTTCCGCTGATCGCCATTCTGGGCATCTATTCCATGGTGACGGCATCGACGGCCGGCGGCGGGCTGGTCGCAATCTTCTCAAAATCAGCTGGGAGCCTCACGCTGTTTGCCGCGGTCGGGATGGTCATCGGCTCCTTTGTCTCCGGCGGCACGGCTACGCCGAACTTTGTCCGCTTTGCAAAGAACCACAAGGTCGCCATCATCACAACAATCGTCGCATTCTTCCTGGGCAACACGCTGATGTTCGCCTTTGGTGCGGTCGGCGGCGCATTCACCGGTAAGGACGACATCTTCTATGTCATGATCGCGCAGGGCCTCGCGATTCCCGCACTCATCGTGCTCGGCGCGAACATCTGGACGACCAACGACAACGCGCTCTACACCTCTGGTCTCGGGCTATCCAACATCACCAAGGTGCGCAAGCGCCCGATGGTGCTCATCGCGGGTGTCGTCGGCACCGTGACCGCAATCTGGCTCTACAACAACTTCATCGGCTGGCTGAGCTTCCTCAACGCGACGCTCCCGCCGATCGGTGCGATCATCATGCTGGACTATTTCCTGAACAAATCCGCATATGCAAGCGAAGATTCGGATGCGCGCAAGGTCAACTGGGCCGCAATCGCTGGCGTTGTCGCGGGCGCGCTTGTCGGCAACTTCGTCAAGTGGGGCATTGCAGCCATCAACGCCATGGTCGTTGCCTGCGTCATCTACTTCATCGGCACCAAGCTGCTCTACAAAAAATAAGCAACGCTTGATCTGTCAGGATTCTGTATGACCAAGAGCAAGCGCAACCATTGCCTCCCATACCACAGGTAACCTTCGATTCCATTGCGTAAAGCCGCCCGACTGCATCGGGCGGCTTTATGTTTCTATCAGAAATTGATCCGTGTTCCCTGAGTTGCATCGCATCGCTTCAACACCATATAAACGCACTGCATGTTGACAGTAAATCATTCCAACACTAAAAAACGCACTGCATGTTGACATCACGTCGTTTCAACACCGTATCGGCGCACTTCATGTTGACATCACGTCGTTTCAACACCGTATCGGCGCAGTTCATGTTGACATCACGCCGTTTCAACACCATAATAGATGCAAAGTATCTCATGCTTCCCGCTTTCACACCCGCATATCGCCGCATGTTCGCAAAGAATAACATATCCGGAGGTGCATATGGCAAAAACCCGCTTGGTTGCAAAGCCAATCAGCGAAGCGCGCATACGACACCGTTTGGCTCCTTCCAGGGTTTCCGCGCCTTTCGTCCGGCTCGGTCGTCTGCTCATCCCCGCTTATCTAAAATTTGCGCTCGCCTTTGAAGGGATCGAGATCCGTTCGCAAGAGGCGATCCTCTCCGAAATCCGCGATTTTCAGGCGAAGAAATCCCGCCTGATCGTCGCACTTCGTCACCCCTATGGCGATGAGCCGCAGCTGCTGTTTCATGTGTTTGAAAACATGCTGCCTCGCGTTGCTAGAAAGAGCGGAGACCCGCTCAGTCATACTCCCGGCCTGCGGCTGGTACATGATTACGCCGTGCCGCTCTGGAGCAACGCGATCATCCGCTTCTTGCTGCCGCGTGCGGGGGCGTTGCCCGTCTATCATGTCAAATGCGAAACCAACAGCCTTTCCAATATCCGCGCCGTGCTCCGTGACGGCCCGAATCCGCTCGGCCTCGCGCCGGAAGGGCAGATTTCCTATCACAGCGAAGCCCTGCCGAGAATCGAGCTGGGCACTGTCCGGATGGGGTTTTGGTGCGCCAGCGATCTGGAAAAAGCAGGCCGCGCGGAAGAGGTGCGCATCCTACCGGTTTCGGTGCATTATCAGTATAACAAGCGGGACTTTGGCAAGGTCATCGCGCATGTTTGCCGCTTGGAAAAGCTCTGCGGGCTCGAATCCGGCGCGGGCAAGATCAAAGGTGATCTATCCGCCCTGCTGCCGCGGCTGAATGCCGTCGAGCACCGGCTGCTCTCAATGGCGGAAACCTACTACGCAAGCACCTATGCTTATCCAGTGCCGGATGCCGGTTCGGGCGAAAGCGAAGCGCTGCAGCGGCAGCACCGCTGGAACGCGCTGCTACCTGTCGCTCTCAGCGTCGCGGAGCATGCGCTGGGCATTGATCCCGGGCAGGAAGACCTCGTCCAGCGGATGTATCGTGTCCGGCTGGAAGGCTGGGGCCGCGTGTATCCCGAAGAGGCGCTCGACGCCCTCTCCCCGCTGGAGCTGGCGCTGGCCGACCGCCGCGCAGGCGAAGGATGGTTTGCCATGCGGCATATGGAGCTGGTGGATTTGATGTCCTATCACGATGTGGCATATGTCGAGGGCAAATCCGGAAGCGCGCCGAGTGACGGGCGGATGGTGGAGCACGTGCTCAACCTCATCGACCTTGCCTATCGCCTCATGGGCGGCAACATCACAAACCGCCCGAACAACATCCGGAAACGCGCGGTGATCGTGCCCGGCGAATGCCTGAATCTTTCAGCGCTGTTGCCGGAATATCGCAAGAGCCCCAAGCAGACCGCGCGCATCGCCACAGAAGCACTCGCAAAAAAACTGGAACACTTGATAGAAAGGTATCATCATGAAACAAACAGCTGACACCGCAACCGCGCGCCCCGCCTCTCGGCTGCCGCTTCGCGTGAAACTCGGATTCGGCATCGGAGATCTCGGCGGAAACCTGTTCTTCACCGCGATGGGATTTTATTCGCTGATCTACCTGACCGATACCGTCGGCCTTGCCGCGTCGCTGGCGGGCATCGCGATCCTTGTCGGTAAATTCTGGGACGCAGTCACCGACCCGATGGTGGGATTTCTCTCCGACCGCACGCGCTCCCGCTGGGGCCGCAGGCGACCGTATCTACTCTTTGGCGCGCTGCCGCTGCTGCTGGCGATGTGGTATTTTTTCTCCGCGCCAGACTTTTCAGACGCGCAGATGTCCGGCTTTCTCTGGGCGACGTTTGCGCTGTGTCTTTTGAACACCGCCTATACCGTCGTCAACATCCCCTACGGTTCACTCACGCCGGAGATCACGAAGGACTATCAGGAGCGCACATCGCTCAACGGCTTTCGCTTTAGCTTTGCCGTAATCGGCACCATCCTCGGTGCTGCTGTCGTGATTCCGATTGTAAACCTCGCTGGAGACCCGCACAAAGGATATTCGCTCGTGGGCCTGCTGTTTGGCGTTATCATGGCGGCGACGATACTCACTACGTTCTTCACCGTGCGGGAAACGTCGCACAAAAACGAGCCGCGACCCAAGGCAAAGTTCTTTGAAACTTTCCTGATCGTCTTTAAGAACAAGACGTATCTGCGCCTTGTCGCGGTCTACACGCTCAATCTTACAGGCATTACGTTTGTGCAGACCATGCTGGTCTACTACTTCAAATACATCTACAAAGACGAGGCAATGACGACGATCGCCATGCTGCTGCTGCTCGGCGTTGCAATGCTCTGCGTGCCGCTTTCCGTGCTGGTCGCCAAGCGAATCGGCAAAAAGCGCACCTATCAGCTCGCGCTCGGCATCCTCACCGTCAGCTGCCTTGCGATGTTCTTCTTTGCGCATACGCTCGGCATGCTCTTTACGTTCTGCGTGATGGTGTTTGCGGGCGTGGGCATCGGCTTTGGCTATGTGCCGCCGTTTGCGATGCTGCCGGACGTGGTGGAGGTGGACGCGATTCAAACCAAGACCCGCAAAGAGGGCGCGTATTACGGGATGTGGACGTTCTTTTC
>JAUYTF010000058.1 GCA_030695285.1 Eubacteriales bacterium
AAAAGGGAAAACTACGGTGAGCTCACTGCGCTGGTGTGGTGATGGTCATCGCAGATATTTCGCAGAATGAAGCCTATGTGGAGAATGTCTTTTACAAGATCATAAACCACATTGCGCAACAAGCTTGCGAAGAATCTCGGAGAAAGGAGGATCAAGACTATGAAAAAATTCCTTATGAACGAGGAAGGCCAAGGCATGGTAGAATACGGCCTGATCATCGCGCTCGTCGCGGTTGTCGTCATCGCTGGCATCACGCTCATCGGTACGAATGCCAACACGTTGTTCGGCAATATCGCCGGCAGTCTCACGGGCGGCGGAGAGTAACGATTCTCTTCAGAAACGCAAGGGATAGAGGATGCAGGACTATGGAACATTTCTTTTCGAATGAAAAGGGTCAGGGCGTTATCGAGTACGGCCTGATCATCATGCTCGTTGCGCTTGTCGTAATCGGTGGTTTACAGCTGATCGGCACAAACGCATCCGCGTTTTTTACAAGCGCCAGCGAACTTTTTAAATGATACGCGGCGCGTTCATGCGACAAAGCGCAACGCAGGCATTCTGACGAAAAAGGCAAAGGACTTAGCGCTTTCGCCCGATTCGTCTGAACGATTTGTGCAGGTAGTCGTTTCGCATCCTCTTTCCCAAACGGAAGTTTCCCAAACCAGACCGGCATTCGCACCAGGCTGCAAACAGCTCGTTTGCGTAGCGCGCGTGTGATCGCCGGCAAGATTTCCGGAATGAGAGCGACCAGAACCAACAACGGGCGCTCTCATTCCGGCACTCGTTTCGTCGGATTTGACGAGCATCTTCGGTATCTCTGTCGCAGCGGCATAATTCTGCACGCTGCCGCGAGAGAGATACGGATGATCACATCTGATCATATCAAGAATGACGGCAGACAGGAGGGAGAGCCTTGAAACAATCATTTTGGAAAAGACGTCGCGAAAGCGGACAATCCTTGGTAGAGACGGCAATTACGCTTCCTCTTGTGTTGCTTTTAATCTGCGGCATGCTGGAGATGGGGTGGCTTGCGTCAACACGGCAGATGATGGACACAATAACGCGTGAGGCAACGCGCGCCGGAATTGTCGCGGCCACCAAAACAGCCAGCACCACGGCGGTGAATAATAAGGTCGCAAGCGCGAAGCCGAGCTATATGACCAACCCGCTGACGGTAACGGTCACGTATTCCAATCCAACCAGTTTCAAGGATGGGAACCTCACCGTCACCACGGAGTACTATCTGCCGACGCTGACGCCGCTGACCGCATTCTTAGCGCCCGGGGGAACCTATCACATCACCGCGACAAGCACGATGAAGGTGGGTTAGCCGGAAGAACTGCCGGAAAAACAGATACCCGGGGGACGAGGGCGAAACCACTGAGGCGCTGCCAAAGCGCACCATAGCAAACAAAGAGAACGGACGCAGGCGAGAGCGGACACCTCCAAACCGCACGCAGACTTGGATGTTTTGCTCACTTGATCCGATGGGAGGACTTCATGAAAAAAGTTGTCGCGTTCGCCTTGATCGCCGCGATTTGCGCGGGTGCTTTGCTGTACTTCTATCTGGGCAATCTCGAATCAAAAAAAGAGGTTAAGATAGAGTATGACAAAGTGGTCGTCGCAGCGATGCCGATTACCGCATTCACGCCGATCACCAGCGATATGGTAACCTTTCAGCAGGTTCCGCGCGGCTATGCGCATCCGCTCGCCGCGCGTAGCGTGGAAGAAGTGGTCGGATACGTAACCGAAAACGATATCATCAACGGAGAACAAATCTTTCCCACAAAGCTCAAGCAGTTCGGCGAAACCGACAGCGGGCTTTCCTATGTCGTTCCGGAAGGCATGCGTGCGGTCACGGTAGCGGTAGACGAAGTCTCCGGCGTTGCGGGATTTCTACAGCGCGGGGATTATGTAGACGTCATTTCATACACCACCACGACCTATGTGCCTGCAAAGGCCCCCGTGGTACCGGATGGCGAGGAGCCGACGGCAGCCCAACTGCCGCAGACGCTGAGCACCACGCTGGTTGCGGCGCAGGATGTCCGCATTGCGGCGGTAGGCAAATCTTTTTCAAGCACGGCAAGCGCTGAAGATGAAGCCGTAGTTGGTTACAACAGCGTAACGCTGCTGTTAACGCCCGAGGATGCCATGCGCGTGGTGCAGGGCGCAAAAAGCGGGTCTATCGTTCTGATTCTGCGTGCGTCTGGCGATCACGCCGAAAACACGCAGGAACCGGTCATCAACGATATGCTCCTGATCCAAGCACAGTAAGGGGAAACATGAACAGCATTCGCATCATGCTGGCAGCGACTTCTGCCGACGATAGGAAAATGATCTCCGGGCTCTTAACCGACGAGGCGCTGCGCGTTGTGAGCACCTTTCGGCCGGACAACGACGGGTTAAAAAAGGCGTCTTCCCAGCCTGCCGATGTGCTATTGATCGGCACACGTATGATGCCGGAACAGGAACTGGACTTTGCAGAGCGCATTTTCACGACTCGAAGCGACATCACCATCATCCTGATTGCGCCGGAGCTGGACAGCCGCACGCTTGCCCGCGCGATGGAGTGCGGCATTGCCCGCGTGATCAATCTAGACAGCAGCGAGCGCGATATCTGCGCCCATATCATGACCGCCGCGAGCAGGGATCAGAACCGCCGGAACAGCACACAGAAAATAGCGAGTTACGATTCAAAAATCGTCGTCTGCTATGCGCCCAAGGGCGGCGTGGGGAAGACGACGCTTGCGGTCAATCTGGCTTACGCGCTCGCGTCCATGAACAAAAAAATTGCTTTGATCGATCTGAGCCTGCAGTTCGGAGAGGTCGGTGTCTTTCTCGATATTCCAAAGGGCGACACGATCGCAGACATGGTTGAGGAGCACTCGTTTGAGCTTTCGACCATCAAAAGCTATCTCATCCGTCACCAGAGCGGCATTCAGGTTATGCTCTCGAGCAGCTCGCCGGAGTACGCTGAGCTGATCCGTCCGGAGCATATAGATGCGATCCTGTCTTCGCTCAGAACGGAATTTGACTTCATCGTGGTCGATATGGGCGTTTCTCTTGGAGACTGCGCGATTGCGGCAATGGAGACGGCGGATACGATATTGCTCGTCGTCAATGAAGACATCGCCTCCCTGCACGACGCGAAGCGAAGCATCAAGGTGCTGGAAGCGCTGAATCAGCAGGACAAGATCAAAATCGTCGTCAACAAGGACGGCATTTCTACGATCACGGTGAAAAATGTCGCAAACCTTCTTGAATCGACGCCCGTACTTGTCATTCCGTATGACCTGAAGTCGGCGATGCTTGCGGTGAACCGCGGGATACCGATGCTCAGCTGCGCGCCAAACGCAAAGGCTGCCAAAGAAATACGCAACTTTGCGCGCAGTTTGATCCGGAGGGTATAGACATGGGATTGCTGGAACGACTCGATAAGAAAACTCCGGCCGCGCAGAGCGGCGCGGGAACGATGGCGGAGGCGGACGAAACCACAGCGTTGCGCGACCGCGTTCACTATCAGGTCGTGGAATCGCTCAACAAGCGCGATGAGAAACACAGCGGCGGAACGAACGAACCGGAAACGCGCGCCATCATCGAGTCCGCACTGGAACAGCACGCGGCCAGCATGGCACGACCGGAACGCAACCGAATCGCGGTTGAGATTTACGATTCCATTCGGGGACTCGGCCCGCTGGAGAAGCTGCTTTCCGACGAGTCGATCAGCGAGATCATGGTCAACGGCGCAAAGCAGATTTTTGTCGAGCGCAAGGGCAGGCTCCTGCAAAGCGATGTCACATTCTCTGACAATGAGCAGTTGCTCAATGTCATCGATCGCATCGTCTCGCCGCTGGGACGCCATATTGATGAAGCAACGCCCATGGTCGATGCCAGACTTCCCGATGGCTCTCGTGTCAACGCGGTCATCGCTCCCCTGTCGCTCAAAGGGCCGCTGCTTACGATTCGAAAGTTTACCAAGATACCGCTTACCGTCGAAAACCTGATCAGCTTTGGGAGTCTTACCATGAAAATGGCGGCATTCCTTGAAAGCTGCGTGAAAGGCAGGCTCAATATCGTCGTTTCGGGCGGTACCGGCAGCGGAAAAACCACACTGCTCAACGTGCTCTCTGCCTTTATTCCCTTTGACGAGCGAATCATCACCATCGAGGACGCGGCGGAGATTCAGCTGCAGCAGAGGCACGTACTCACGCTGGAAGCACGCCCCGCAAACCTGGAGGGAGCGGGAATGGTCTCCATTCGAGACCTTGTGCGAAACGCGCTGCGCATGCGCCCAGATCGCATCATCGTCGGCGAGGTGCGTGGTGGCGAGGCGCTGGACATGCTGCAAGCCATGAATACCGGACACGACGGTTCGCTGACCACAGGGCATGCAAACTCCTCGCGGGATATGCTGGCGCGTCTGGAAACCATGGTGCTCATGGCGGGCATGAACCTGCCGATCGCGGCGATCCGTCAGCAGATCTCTTCTGCGATCGACATCATCATACAGCAGTCGCGCATGCGGGATGGCAGCCGGAAAATCACCGGCATCAGCGAGATTCTCGGCATGGAAGGCGATGTTATCATCACACAGGAGATATTCACTTACGATTATGGCGACGGGCGTTCACCGGGACGATTCCGCGCTACCGGCATTAAACCGCGCTGCAGCGACAAACTGGCGGCTTCCGGCGCAGGACTGAAAGACGAGTGGTTCCATTAAACGCCCGACAGCGCAGGCAAACGGTCAAGCTTTGGTTGTAATTTTTCGATTTATCGCATGACAAGCAAACGCTAGGAAGGAGGAGAGGAATATGATGCGTACGCTGGTCGTCGCGGCTTTTGTGATTGCGTCCTATTTCATCTTCTACTTGCTTGCCGTGGTACGCACAAAAGAAAAGCGCCAGATGGATGATCGCGTCCGGACGCTCTTTGATATCGGTGCCGACGAAAACGCGTCCAAGCGCGCGAGCAAAGGCGCGCAAAAGAAGAATCCGCTTCGACTGGATCAGATAGCGGAAGAGCTGTATGTTGCAGGGGTTGCGTTGCGCGCGGAGGAATTTGTTACCATCTGGGTTTTCATGGCTGCCGTCATTCCCGCCATCGCGCTCTTTCTCGGTGCGCCGACCACCGTTTGCCTCGGGCTTGTGATCATCGGTGCGGCAGTTCCGATCAGCTGGGTTACGATCAAGAAAAACAAAAGACTTGCGTTATTGGGAACGCAGCTTTCGGATGCGCTTACGATCATTTGCAACGCGCTTCGCGTGGGGCAATCGTTTCAATCCGCGATGAAAAACGTTGCCGATGAAATGGAGGAGCCCATCTCTCGCGAGTTCATGCGCGTTTATCGCGAAACGCAGTACGGCATGCCGCTTGAAACCAGCCTTAGCCGTCTTGTCAGCCGCACACAGAATCCGGATCTTGATC
>JAUYTF010000061.1 GCA_030695285.1 Eubacteriales bacterium
CAATGTCTTTGTCGGCCTTGCGAATCAGCGCCATAGAGCCGATCTTGCCGACGAGCTCATAATCAAATTTCATACTGGTTTTCTTCTACTTTTCTAAAGAAAAGTAGCAAAAGATAAACGTAAGTGTGCTCTTTCTTTTTCTGAAAAGAAAAAGAAACAAAAAGAATTTTTCTCTGTATTGCTGGCCTTTTCAAAAAGAAAAAGAAGCAAAAAGAATCCAAAAATTAAGACTGCACGAGATACGCGTGAATAAAGGGCTCCAGCTCGCCGTCCATGACGGCCTGAATGTTACCGTTCTCCGCCCCCGTGCGGTGATCTTTCGCCAGCGTATAGGGCTGGAACACATAGCTGCGGATCTGGCTACCCCACTCGATCTTCTTCATCTCGCCCTTGATCTGGCTCATCTGCTCCTCGCGCTCGCGCTCCTGTAGCTCCAAGAGTTTTCCGCGCAGCATGCGCATGGCAGTCTCTTTGTTTTGCAGCTGGCTGCGCTCATTTTGGCACTGCACGACGATATTGGTCGGCAAGTGCGTAATGCGGATGGCGGAGCTGGTCTTGTTGACGTGCTGTCCGCCCGCGCCGCTGCTGCGATAGGTGTCGATGCGCAAATCGTCATTATCGATCTTGATGTCGCCCGCGTCTTCGTCAAAAATCGGCGTCACGTCCAGCGAGGAAAACGACGTGTGCCGCCGCCCGCTGCTGTCAAAGGGCGAAATGCGGACAAGACGATGCACGCCCTTCTCCGCCTTGAGATAGCCGTATGCGTTCTCTCCCACAACTTCGAATGTGACGGATTTCACGCCCGCTTCGTCGCCATCGAGCATGTCCAGCTCGCGCACGGTCCAGCCGCGGCGCTCGCAATAGCGCGTATACATACGGTAGAGCATCTCTGTCCAGTCCTGCGCTTCCGTGCCGCCCGCCCCCGCATGCAGCGAGAGAACGGCGTTGACCGCGTCGTAGGAACCTTTGAGCATCTGCTCCATGCGCAGGGTAGCGATGGCTTCGCCGACGGAGGCGCTCTCCGTCTTAATCTCCTCCAGCAGGCTGTCGTCCTGCTCTTCCTCCGCCATCTCGATGAGCGCGCCAAGGTCTTCAAAGCGCGACTTGAGCTTGTTGTAGCGCGCGAGATTGTTTTGCAGCTGACGCGAGCGCTGGGTGAGTTTATTGGCGTTATCAACATCGCTCCAGAAATCCGGCGCCGCCATCTGGTCTTCCAGCGCCTGAATCTCCTCCTGAATGCTCTCGGGGCCAAGCGCGGTGCGGCAGTCGTTGAGCTGCGCTTCAAATGCGCCGAGGTTTGCTTTATATTCGTCCAATGGGATCATAAAAGTTTGTGTCGACTCCTCTCGATCGTACTGTATTGTGATGATGCTGCAGTGCGGTCTTGGTCGCGCTATCCGTATGGCCGAACGGCAAAGCGCGCCTTATCGAGTCATTCGTTCTTGCCGTGGCAGTTTTTATATTTTTTACCGCTGCCGCAAGGGCACGGGTCGTTTCTGCCGACCTTCTTCTCGCTGCGCGAGTAGGAGGCGTTTGCGCTCTCGCCCTTGGGCTCGATGGGCTTTGCGAGCTGC
>JAUYTF010000068.1 GCA_030695285.1 Eubacteriales bacterium
TCATTCAGGAAGCGGTCAAAAAGATCATGACCGAAGGCCCCGAAACGCAGGCTTCGGCAGGCAGATATGACGCATCCTACGCCAAATACATGGATCACACAGTGCTCAAGCCCGAGACCACGCGCGAGACGGTCAAGCGCTTTTGCGACGAAGCCAAGGAATACGGCTTTGCAAGCGTCTGCATCAACCCCACGCATGTGTTGTATGTGGCCGAACAGCTCAAGGACACGGGCGTGAAGACGTGCTGTGTCATCGGCTTCCCGCTGGGCGCGAACACTTCGTTCATCAAGTCGCTGGAGGCCATGGAGGCCGTCAAGAACGGCGCGGATGAGGTCGACATGGTGATCAACATCGGCGCGTTGAAGGATCAGAACTACACGCTGGTGTATGAAGACATCAAGGCGGTTGTGGATGCAGCGCACCCCAAGGCGATCGTCAAGGTCATCATCGAGACCAGTGCGCTGACCGACGAGGAGAAGGTCATCGCCTGCGAGCTTGCCAAGCGCGCCAAGGCGGACTTCGTCAAGACCTCGACCGGGTTTGGTAGCGGGGGCGCGACGGTAGACGACGTGCGGCTGATGAAGCGCACGGTTGGCGATGATTGCCGTGTCAAGGCAAGCACCGGCATCAACGACCGCGCGACCACGGATAAGATGCTTGCTGCAGGCGCGGTGCGCATGGGCACGAGCAAGGGCATTCTCATCGTCAAGGATGAGAAACCCGCGAAAGACGCGCCGGTCGTTTACTAAAAAGAAGGACGTGTAGGACGGATGGAGACGACGATGGATCGGGCAGATGTGCAGCGTCTGGTGACAGAGCGCATCGTAAAAACCGCATATGAGCAGACCGGCAAGCGATTTATACCCGCGGCTGGCTCCAACCGCCACATCCATGTTTCCGCGCAGGATCTGGAGGCGCTCTTTGGCAGGGGCTACGCGCTCAAACCGGAGCGCACGCTGTCGCAACCTGGCCAGTTTGCAGCCAGCGAAACCGTCTCCATTGCGGGGCCAAAGGGCAGGATCGATCAGGTTCGCGTGCTCGGCCCCGCGCGGGGGAAAACGCAGGTCGAGATCCTCACTGCAGACGCGTTTAAACTCGGCATTTCGCCCGTCGTGCGCCTCTCAGGCGACATCGAAGGCACGCCGGGTGCGAACATTATCGGACCCGCCGGCACTATCGAGCTCACAAGCGGCGTAATCGTCGCCATGCGGCATGTGCATATCGCGGTGGAACAAGCGGCGTGGCTGGGGCTGCAGAATGGCGATCTCGTCAGCATCCGAAAAGACGGCGTACGTGCGCTGGTGTTTGAAGGTGTTCCAGTGCGCTGCGGCGAAGGACACAACCTGGAGCTGCATCTGGATCTGGAAGAGGCCAACGCGGGCAGCATCAAAAACGGAGAGCTGCTTGAGATCGTTACCGTGGTGAGAAAGCCATGAACCTAAGGCAAAA
>JAUYTF010000072.1 GCA_030695285.1 Eubacteriales bacterium
CATCAACCAGCGCACAAACTACCCCGTTCGCCTCGTGAACGTGGACGAAGAGATCTACACCGCTGATCAGACCCCGCGCGGATACACCGCGTTTAACACGTCGTTTGGCGTGCGCTTTGATCCCGCCGGCTCCGCTGCGGCTCCGATCGTCATTGTCGCGTTTCATATGAGCGCTGTGTCCGACGATACGCCGGTCTACGTACTCAAAGAAATCGCGCGTTACAACGCAGACGGAACGCCGATGCTCGACAAAAACGGCGAGCCGGTCACCGGCTGGGCGTTCGAAGTAGCGGTGCGCTACGACTGGCTGCGCGTCACGTTCAACGAGGAGAGCACGATGCTCAATATCCTCGCAAAGAACGGTTCTGCGTTTGTCTCCGAGCAGTCCGGAAATCTCGGGCTGGGCAGCGTAACGGCAGACGGCAATATTTGGCTCAGCGCGCCGGGCTCCATTGTGGACAACCGCACCGAACAGCAGAAAACGGACGGCGTTTTGAACCTTTCAGCAGATGGGGATATCGACCTTACGGCGGCAAGCGGATCGCTCGGCCTCTCTGCGGAGCAGCCGCTGCTCATCCACGCGGGCGGAGCGGTGGACGGGCTCTGCACTGGCGGCGCATTCTTCGACGCAAGCGGCGATCTGATGCTCACCCTGCCGCAGGGCAACGGCGAGATCGCGTTGACCGCGACGGGTCGCGTAGCGCTCCTGAGCGGGACTGCGCAGAAACTGGCCGGGTTTGTGCTCGCAGGTTACGGAGTATCCATCGACGCGGCGGGCGACATCGGCACGAGTGGCGCGGCGTTCGTCATTGACGCGAACCGCTCCGGTGCAGGCACGCTCTCGCTCTCCGGCGGAAACATGTATGTCTCGGAACTCAACGGGGACGTGTTCCTCGAGAAACTTTATTCAGGCGGCGAAGCAGTGTTGACCGTACGGGGTAGCATCTACGACGCGAACGTCGAGAGTGCGTTGGGGCAGATCATACAGAGCGTGGTAGAAGCGCAAAACGAGCTGGATCTGCTGCTCAACGACGCAACGGCGGCGCAGGCGCGCGTGGATGTACTCACGACCTATATCGCGCGCACGACGGAGACACTGCTGCTCCAGACCGGCGCACGCAATGCTGCAGCTGCGGCGGTGTCCCATGCTAACGTTGTGCTAATCAGCGCGGCAAATGATTTGACAAACGCGCAGGCGGCATATTTGGCGCTGCTGGCTGACCCGCTTTCGAGCGAGGCACAGCGGGCTGCGGCACTCGCGCTGGTCAACAGCGCGCAGGCAGCCTTGGATACGACGCAAGCAACCTATGATACGCTGACAGGACGGCTTGCATTTGCTCAGAGTGCATTGGACGCGACGCAAAAACAGATTGACGACGCGAACGCGCTGATCGCAGCCGAGCTGCTTGCAGAAAAGACCGCAGCGCTTGCGTTGGCCGAGCAGAAGCTCACGCGGCAGAAAGCGTTGCTTGCGGCGCAGATCGCCGTCAACGAGGCGCAGAATGCAGTTATTGCTGCACAGTCGGCCTATGATCTGCTCGCGGCCGACCCGCTTGTCTCGGCAGATAATCTGGCTAACGCCATACTGGCGCTGCGGCGCGCGGCGGGTGTGCTGGAGGCATCCCTCTACCTGCTGAGCATTCAGACGCAGATCAATGGGGTAAGCGATATTCTAGCGGACGCGACTGCTTCCGCGGCGGACAAGCTCGCCGCAGCAGAGCAGCTCGCGCATGCAACACTCGCTTATGCCGAGGCACAGAGCCTCATGCGAAAATACACCGACCTGACGCTGGAGCAGGAAGCGCTGGAGATCGCGGACGCGTTGCTCGCGGCGCAGGCGGGCTTACTCGCAGCAGAAAGCGCTTATGCGCTGGATGCGACGGCGGAAAACCTCGCCGCTCTGACGCAGGCGCTAAAGACGCTGCAGGCAGCAAAGGACGCGCTTACCGCGCTGGATCAATATATCGACGCGCATGAGACAAGCCAGGAAGCCCAGCAGTTGGAGGACGAGATTGCGCAGCATCAGCTCGATGCGGCGGATGCGCAGGCGCTGTTGGACGCATATCTGGTACTTACCGACCATAGCGCGACCAGCGAAGAGAAAGCGGCGGCAAGAGCGGTCATTGACAGCGCTGGGATGACGAAACTACAAGCGATGTCCGCTTTGGTGGCGGCGCAGGAAGCAGCGGTCGAGGCGCAGCAGGCGCTTAACGAGCTTCTCGCCAAAAACGGATTTGCTACCGTACAGGAAGCGATAGTCGCAGAGACGGCGGCTCATAACGAGCTGGATGTGGCAAAGGCTGGTTTCGCGGCGCATACCACGGCAAATACTGCGGGGCAGGCCGTGCAGGATGCACAGGGGCACCTTGATCAGGCAAATGGCATTCTCGCGGCGGTGCAGGATCTGCTCTCGCAGAGGAACCTGGCGCAAAGCGCGCTGGAGAGCGCGCAGAACGCGCTGGATGCGGCATATCAGGCCTGGGTGGATGCTAGGCTTATCAAGGGCACAGATGAGGATGCAGACGTTCAGACGGCGCTGGCGGACTATCTGGCAGCGCTGACCGAGCGGGACGAGAAGCAGACCGCGCTGAGCGCGCTGGATGACGCGCTTCTAGCCCTGCCATCGGAGATCGAGGCACAGCAGGCCGTAGCGGATGCGGACACGGCGCTTGCGCAAGCAAGACAGGCGTGGATCGACGCGTTGGCGGCGCAGCCTAATGTCGTGCTGGATTTGTTCGGTGCGGACTTTGCGGCAAACGACAGCATCGCGCCCGAGCAGCCGACCATCCACACTGCGCATAATTTGACGATTCACTCCGGCGGCAGTGTTGGTGTGATGGGCACCCCGATTTCAACCGATGTCGGCGGTGTGATTCGAGTTGATGCAAGCCCGCTTGGCACGGTGGCACTGACGAGCCCGGTTACAATGCACATTGGCGGCGTGAGCGCGGGCAACGTCTGGATTACGGCAAACGGTAGCCTGCTTGACGTCAGCCCGGCCGGCAGTGTAATGGTAACCGCGGACAACGCGGTGCTCAATGCCATCGGCGGTGAAATCGGCGGTTCGACCGCCATGCTAAACGTCGGCTCGTTGAGCGGATTTGCAGACCAAATGACGATGCAAAATCAAGGTGCGCTGAATATCGGCAGGCTCTCCGCACAGGGCTGGGGCATCTGGCTTGGCGTTGGCGGCGCGGTGACACAAAGCGTGGGCGGCTTTGTTCTGGCGAGGAACTTCGCACTCAAGACACCTGGCGATATCGGAACGCCGACCTCTCCGCTGAATACGAATGTACAGAACCTGAGCGCAAGTGGCGGAAACATCTACATCAACAGCATCGGACATCTCCAGTCGGTCAGCATCAAGGGTAATACGGTCGTCCTGTGGGTCAACGGGGCGCTCTATGGCGGAACGGTAAGGGCACAAAACCTCAGCATTTATGCGCTTGGCGACATTGGCAGGGAATATGCGCCGCTTCGCGTGCAGGTGCCGGGCGTGCTGATCCTGATGTCCGAATACGGCCGCATCAACGTAGTGAACAAACTGCTCCGGCTGACGTTCCTCATCGGTATTCGGTTGATGAATGGGTTGATGCTTTATCTGCTGATTGGAACGGACATCCGCGGTGGGCTACAAATCCTCGGCATGGCCATCGCAAAGGATGGGGATGTAGCGGTGCTGAACGAATTCTACGAGGTCGTCCGGTCGTCCGGCGTTTCGCTTGGCTGTGCATTCATCGATGGCCTAGGCGATTCTGCGGCGGCGTTCCAGACTGCGTTTGACAGACTCTTCCCGGATGCGGCGTTGATTTCGACCGATGTATTCTGGATTGCCGGCATGCGCGGCGACATTGGGGGCGAAGACTGGTACGCACTGCTATCGGATCTCGCGGCGGTGTACGGTTCGACTAATGCAGAGGAAGCCATTGCCGCCACCGAACGGTTCAACGCAAACTGGCAGGAAAAATATCCGGCGGCCGCTGAGCGGCTCAATCAGCAGATGAAGGATGTTGCGGCTGTACTTGCAGCTACTGCCGCGCTGAGAAGCGCAGAGTTGAATTACAAACAGATTGTCAACATGTTGATCCATCAGATCAATCAACTGGACATTCCCGCGCTGTATGCGAGTAACCCGGTGTAACCGTCTCAAAGGGATTGTCCGGCAAAGCTTGGATCGCAAAAACGGTGAAGCGGCTTCCGCGACGACAAAGCGGGAGCCGCATCGTTTGTGGTACCGCCGATGTTGCGCGCGCATTTCGCGCGTGATATAGTTGCCTCAATTGCAAGGGGGTTCATGCTGCGAAACGACTTACAGAAGAAAAAAAGATAGTTGCCTCAATTGGAAGAGCTCATGCGTAGGGACGACTTACAGAAAGAATAGTTGCCTCAATTGGAAGAGTTCATGCGTCGGGACGACTTGCAGAAAAAATAGTTGCCTCATTTGGAGGGTTCATGATTCAGGACGACTTACAGAAGAAAAAAAGCTGGATTCAATCTTGGTGGACGCGCGCGATCGCCGGTTTTCTTGCCGTAGCAATGGCGACAACCGTTTTACTTGCGAACGCCGTCAGGATTCAGATTCCGGTAGATTCCGGTTCCGCATCGGAATATACGCTGAGCGAGTCCACTGATTTTGTTAAAAAGAATATGGCGGCGCGCATGGAAGACCTGCTCCGGCAACTATTGGTCAACCCCAGCACGCTGGAGCAGCATTACCGCAACGCATCCGTCTACATCGGCGTGGCAAAGTACGACGAGGCGCTCGCGGAGATCGATGCCTGCCTGTCGCTCGCGGACGGCAGCGATACCGCGCTCAACGACGAACTCTGGCTGAAACGCGGGTGTTTAGAGACGCTGACGGGAGCATACGATTCCGCACTGGAGAGCTTTACTAATATTTCGTCCGGCGTGTATGTGGATGAACTGCTGCAGATCAAAGCGCAGATTTACGCCGAGCAGGGAAACGCGCAGTTGACTGCCGAAATGCTGGAGGCATATTTGCAGAGCAACCCGGGGGACAATGACATGCGCGTGTCGCTGGCAAGCGCCTATCTCCAGCTGCAGCGCTATGAAGACGCAATCGGGCAATATCGCGCCATTCTGGAGGGCGGTGTGGACGACGCGGGGCAGACCTTTATGCTGCTTGCATCCGCGTATATGCTGGCGGGGCAGTATGAGGAGGCGATTGCGAATTTCTTGCAGGCAAAAGACGCGGGTTATTCTGATCCGAGCGCATGCTTAGCGCAATGCGCGCTGGCAAGCTACCTCAAAGCCGACTATGCGAGCGTAATTTCCTATGGCGATCAGGCGATTTCGACCGGCTCGGAACACTTCACCTACGAAACGCTCTGTTATTATATGGCGCTTGCGCAAATGAATCTCGGGGCTTTTGCGGAAGCGATCACGCTGTTTTCCATCGCGATCAATCAAGGCGCGGAAATTGACGACGCATATTATTTCCGCGGTGCTTGCTATATGGTTGCCGGAGAGATGGATGCCGCGATTGCGGACTTTACGACGGTAATCGAGAAAAACGTGGAAGCGCTGCTGCCGAATTGCTACTTTAACCGTGGCATCTGCGCGGCGGATGTGAAAGACTACGACATGGCCAGAAGTGACTTTGAAGAGGTGCTGCGCTTGGTGCAGGAAGGGGAGTTGTATGACTCCGCAAAGGCAATGCTTGACCTGTTGTAGCTTCATTGAATGTACACGAGTTTTATAAACCAGTTACAGAGATTCTTCTCACCGGAAACGCAAAAACCGCCCGAACTGGGCGGTTTTACTGGTTGCGAGGTTTGTCGCAATTCTGAAGCAGAAGAGGGCGCTTTTTTTAATCAAGAAAATGGATTACATAAGCTTAGAGGGTTCGGGTCTCTCTATTTATACTGTCTAATACCGCCAAAGCAGATAAAATGGAACGGCTGATGGAGGGGTGTTCCATTTCCTTATTAACGATGAAACCCGGCAGATGAACAAGGCTCGCCCTATTGACAAATCTCCAAAACAAGCGACTCGTTATCGCTCAGGGTTTCTTTGTTTTGGCTTTGCAGTGCCTGAGAAGCGCTGACGCGATGACAGTTGCTTATCCGTGCGTGGTGGCCTTGGCTGCTTGACTGTTTTTACGAATACCTGCATGGGCCATTGTGATTCCCGCACGGGGATTTTCAGGCCGGTCATCTTTTCGATGGAGCGCAGGTTGTCCACATGATCGATGTTGCAAAAGCTGATGGCTGTACCGCCGAGGCCCGCCCGACCGGTACGTCCGATGCGGTGGATGTAGGTCTCCGCTACGTCCGGCAGGTCGTAGTTGATCACGTGAGACAGTTCAGGTATGTCAATTCCTCTTGCCGCGATGTCTGTTGCCACGAGAATTTTCACGCGCCCGTCGCGAAAGCTTTTGAGCGCGTCCTGTCGCGCGTTTTGCGCTTTGTCTCCATGAATGGCGCGCGCAACAAATCCTTCCTGAGCCAGTTTCTGTACGACGCGGTCAGCGCCGTGTTTGGTATTGGTAAACACAAGCGCATTCTTGATGTCCTCGGTGCGGAACAATTCCGCAAGAAGGAGCGTCTTATTCGGCTTGTCTACCATATAGACGCTTTGATCGATGCTTTCTACAGCGCGCGTGACGGGATCGACCTTGATCATAGCGGGGTTTTTGAGGAGCGTTTGCGCAAGCGTTTCGATCTCGGATGGCATGGTTGCGCTAAACAGCATGGTCTGCCGCTGCGTCGGCAAGAGCTTGATCGTTTTTTTGACATCGTGGATAAAGCCCATATCCAGCATTCGATCGGCCTCGTCCAGAACAAAAATCTCAATACCATCAAGGTGAATATAGCCCTGATTGATCAGGTCGTTGAGTCGTCCGGGCGTTGCAATCAAAACGTCTATCCCTCTTGTGAGTGCCTCTACCTGCGGATGTTGCGACACGCCACCGAATACCACGCCGGAGTGCATGCGCAGACGCCTGCCAAAGTATCGGAATGTTTCGTAAATCTGGATGGCAAGCTCTCGTGTCGGCGTCAAAACAAGCGCTCGAATCTGGTTGCTGCGTTCCTTGCTCAGCCGCTGTAAGATCGGCAGGGCAAAGGCTGCCGTTTTTCCGCTGCCTGTTTGTGCACATCCAATGATATCGCGTCCGCTCAACAGAACAGGAATCGCTTCCGTCTGAATCGGCGAGGGCTCTGTATAACCCGCTTCCGCTACCGCTTGCATCAGCGGCTGGATGAGTTCCATTTCGTTAAAAGTCATAGTTTCTCTTTTCTTGTGTTGCAAATTCTCGTATTGTTAGCATGTCTGCATACTTTACATCAACTTTAGCAGTATAACATATTCCACGAAAAAGAAGATTACTTCTAAAAATACACCGCGATAATTTCACGCAATCGCCTGTTTCTGAGGGGATTGATGCGCATGTTTTCGATGGAAAAAGCCACTACAAGCGACCATTGGCGATGATACACACCAATAAATTGCAGTCAGTAGTATTTGAGCCGGCTTTGTGCAAGAAATCAGCTTTCGAACAGCGCAAAAACCGCCTTCACCAGGCGGCTGTTTCTGGTTGTGCGCGATGGACTACTTTGCTCAAATCAGACACGTTCGTTTGCGTTGATTTTTACGATGGTGATTCCGCTGCGTACGGCGAGCTACCGTGCGGGGCATGCGTAGACTTCGACGACCTCCAACATTTACTCGCATGCGATTAAGATGGCGGATGAGAAGGCGGCGAAGGTGCTAGAGGATGTCATTGTTTCAAAATGAAGTTACTCATAAATCCGATTTGCTTCGCTAACATCAAAAGAGTGCAAAAACATCTTGGGTTCTTAAGCTCGATGCAATGGCTCATTCTCTTAATTCAGAGTCTTCTAAAACATTGACTTTATATGGGTTCGATTCTAGAATAAAAAGGGAGTGGGTTCGTTGTTTATTGTTTTACTTGAATATTAACGAACTATGTGCGTTTTTTGTATGCGAATACTATATATGACGAAGTTATATGAGAATTTGGAGGAGAAGCAGTTGCCGATCATAACCATTTCGCGGCAGATGTACAGCCTCGGGGATGAAATCGCAGAGGCACTATCCCGAAAACTGGGTTG
>JAUYTF010000081.1 GCA_030695285.1 Eubacteriales bacterium
CGGCTCTCAACACCACGGTGTTCGTGAAAAACGCGCCGTCCTATGCGGGGCTTGGGTTTTTAGCGGAAGGATACACCACGCTGACCATCGCAACCCCGACGGGCGAAGGGCTCACGAGCGCAAAATCCTTTACCCGCGCGCGCAGATGCGTGCTGCACGGCGATCTGCGGATCGTCTAGCGCTTGGGGAAGTTGAACAGATACAAACGCAGAAAGCTGTGACTATGGCGGATATTCTCGAAACAATCAAAGAGGCGGGAGTGGTCGGCGCGGGCGGCGCGGGGTTTCCGACGCATGTGAAGCTCGCTTGCCGTGCTGAAATCGTGATTGCCAACGGTGCGGAGTGCGAGCCGCTGCTGAATGTCGATCAATACACCATGCGCGACAGCGCGGAGGAGATCGTCGCGGGTTTGCTCGCCGCCATGCAGGCAACCGGAGCAAAACGGGGCGTGATCTGCACGAAGGAGCACTATCATGACGCGGTGGAGTCGCTCCAGCGCGCGGTAAAGGGCAAGGACGGCATCTCGCTCAAACTCATGAAAAGCACCTATCCCGCGGGCGATGAGCAGGTGATGGTCTACGAAGTCACAGGCAAGGTTGTGCCCACAGGCGGCCTGCCCATCGACGCGGGCGCGGTGGTGCTCAACGTCAGCACCCTTCGTAACATCCACCGCGCGATGCAGGGGATTCCCGTTACCACAAAGAGCGTAACTGTCACCGGAGAGGTCGCCTCACCCGTGACGCTGGAGGTGCCGATCGGTACATCCTATCAAACGTTGATCGACCGCGCGGGCGAACCTAAGCAGTCGGATGATTTTGTCGCGCTCATCGGCGGACCTTGCATGGGCGCGCTGGAGCCGGACTGGAGCAAGCCCGTGACCAAGACCACGGGCGGCATCGTTGTGATCCGCGCGGATCACCCGCTGGTTGCCACCAAAACGGACGACTTCGCACGCGATGTCAAACTCGCAAAAGCAGTCTGCTGCCAGTGCAGCCTCTGCACGCAGATGTGCCCGCGCAACGCGCTAGGGCTCAAGGTAGAGCCGCACAAAGCGATGCGCGCGGCGGCAAACAACGACGGCGCGCTGCTGGGCGACGTCAACGGCGTGTTCTCCTGCTGCAACTGCGGGCTCTGCACCTATTACGCCTGCAATTTCGGGTTAAACCCCGCCGCGATGATGACGCGCATGAAAGAGGGCTTGAGCCGCGCGGGCGTCAAGCCGGAGAAAAAGATTGCATATCCTGTGGACGCGGGATATCACCTGACAAAGCTGCCCGTCTACCGGCTGGAGTCGCGCATGGACATGGCACGATTTGAGGCAAACGCGCCGCTC
>JAUYTF010000100.1 GCA_030695285.1 Eubacteriales bacterium
GAATGGCTTACGGGCTCGACCGCCTCGCTATGATCATCACTGGATCGACGAGCATCCGCGACGTCATCGCCTTCCCGAAGGTGCAAAACGCGTCCTGCCCGATGACCGGTGCGCCGGATTTCGTGGACGACAAGCAGCTGCATGAGCTGAGCATCGCCTGCGTCAAGGCGGAGGAGTAGCGCGTGGAGAGCGCGGGCGCACATATCGGCCTCGTGATGGCCGCGGTAGACGGCTCTGTGCGGATTCGTTTTCAGCGCAGTTCCGCTTGCGCGCACTGCGGCGCATGCCTGACTGTTGGGGAGTGCGAGATGGAGATCACGCTGCCCAATACCGTCGGCGCTAAAGAGGGAGACCGCGTTGCGGTGGATCTATCCCCGAAGCGCCTGGTGCAGGCGAGCCTGCTTGCCTACGCGGTGCCGCTGGTTTTGCTCATCACGGGCGTAGTCATCGGCAGCCGGTTTGCCGACTGGGCGGGGCTGGCGCTGGGCGTTTCCGCCTGCGGAATCGGCTATCTGATCTTGCGCATTGTAGAGAGACGCAGCGCAAAAAAGCGCAGTTTTCAGCCGCGCTTAGAGCGGATATTAGAAGACTGGGAGTAAGAAACTTGTTTGGTTTTTTCTGGCTATTTTTTTGACAGATGAAAAATACATAAAACGTGCTAAAGTAGCGCAACCCTATTCGAATCGACCTCTGCCACAAGTGATCTTTGCAGCAGATTGTACGAAAATAAATGACGAACAGGAAACAGGCATCATGAATTTTGCAGAGTCTCATGCATTCGTTTCTCAGTATGACCCCGAAATCGGCAACGCCATGGCGCTGGAGTTGGGGCGGCAACGCGACCACATCGAGCTGATCGCCTCTGAGAACTTCGTTTCTCCCGCGGTGTTTGCCGCGATGGGCAGCCCGCTGACCAACAAGTATGCCGAAGGCTATCCGGGCAAGCGGTACTATGGCGGATGCGAGTATGTGGACATGGTGGAAACCCTCGCCATCGAGCGCGCAAAGAAGCTCTTTGGCGCGGAGCATGCCAATGTGCAGCCCCACGCGGGCGCGCAGGCAAACCTCGCGGCATATCAGGCGCTCATTCAGCCGGGGGACACGGTGCTCGCCATGAACCTCAACCACGGCGGCCACCTGACACACGGGCATAAGGTAAACGAGAGCGGACGGCTGTATCATTTTGTGCAATACGGCGTGCGCGAGGACACCGGTTATATCGACTATGACGAGATGGAGCGGCTGGCGCATGAGCATATGCCAAAGCTCATCGTCGCGGGGGCCAGCGCGTATTCGCGCATCATCGACTTTGTGCGCTTTAGCAAGGTTGCCAAGGACGTTGGCGCATATTTCATGGTGGATATGGCGCATATCTCCGGCTTGATTGCGGCGGGTGAGCATCCCAATCCCTTCCCGTATGCGGACATCGTCACGAGTACGACGCACAAGACCCTGCGCGGCGCGCGCGGAGGATTGATCCTGTGCAAACAGGAGCTTGCCGCAAAGGTGGATAAGGCCGTTTTTCCCGGCATGCAGGGCGGGCCGCTCATGCATGTCATCGCCGCGAAAGCCATCTGCTTTCTTGAGGCGATGCAGCCGGCGTTTCAAACCTATCAGCACCAGATCGTGCTCAACGCCGCGGAGCTTTGCAAAACGCTGCAGGACAACGGGCTCAAGATTTTCTCCGGCGGCACGGACAATCACCTGATGCTGGTTGATCTGCGGGAGCTGGATATCACGGGGTTACGGGTGCAGACGCTGCTGGATGCGGCGCACATCACGGCAAATCGCAACGCGATTCCGTTTGACACGCGCAATAAGACGGAGACGAGCGGCATGCGCTTTGGCACGCCGGCAGCGACCACGCGGGGGATGAAGGAGCCGGAGATGCGGCAGATCGGCAATCTGATTGCGAGGATTATCAAGGAGGGCGAGGCGGCTGTGCCGTCGGTCAAAGAAGAAGTGCTGGAAATCTGCAAACGGTTTCCGTTGTATGAGTAAGTAGGGTATGAGTAAGGCGCGCCGCGAGGTGCGCCTTTCACAAATAAAATATAAGCGTGGTATTATGAGAAATAGTAAAAGAACACTGATTATAGCAATAATCCTCGTTTTTATTTTCATCCCGCTCCTTTTTGCTAAGATTATTAGCATTAGTGTATTTTCTTGGATTAGTGCAGATAATGATTGGATTGGATTTTGGGGTGGCTATTTGGGAGGAATACTTACACTTGGTGGAGTAGCACTAACCATTAATCATTCATGGAAAGTTTTGAGTAGTACACAAAGATTAAGCATTTTACCTTATCTAGCAATTTTGGAGAACAAGGTCATGGATGAGGCTACTCCAATAGTTCACATTAGTCTTATTAATACTCCTGAAGAAAATATAAAAGTTGAAGATTGTTTATTCTTTTTTAGAAGACTTGTGATAAAAGGTATATTTAAGAGCATTGGCATGGGTCATGCCACAAACTGCAAAATTGACGATATTTTTGTCGAAAAGAAAAAAATTAAGTATTCAACTGGTAAGCAGAGCGTATTCATTCAGAACGATGAAACTCCATTTTGCATTGAGTTACTCGATTTTGGTTTGCTTAAAGGAGACTTGTCCGAAATTTATATCAAGAAATATAATGACTACTTTTATGGAGATATAAAGTTTCCTGAACAACCAATTTTAGAGGTAGCCTTTAAAGTCTATTTTGAAGATGTTACGGGTAACAAATATAAGCAAAATGTATTGTTTGGCTTCATAATTCCAACTGGGGAATCATTTGAATTTTATGACGAGGAATGTTTTTATTTAGAAATTAACAGACCAGAATGCTATCAAAGTATAAGCAATTCCTTGATCTGAAAAGCATGAAAATTGAAAATATTTTTATTAACTAGATCGCTTACATCAGGAACGACCCAATTAGGAGAAAACAAGTGAACCCATCAAAACTCTACGTCGAATACTACGCCAAACTCCACGCCGACTGCGCCATGAAACCCCATCCGATGCACCTCGTCAAAAGAGAAACCCGGACTTCATCTCAAAGCACGGCGAACTCGGCATGAAGGTCACCCGCGCGATAGCAGAGCAGACATCTTCGCGAACTGTGCCAGCAATTTTACCGACCGCCTCAAAAGAAGCGAAGTAA
>JAUYTF010000111.1 GCA_030695285.1 Eubacteriales bacterium
ATGGTGGACGGCGTGCTGCTGCTCGTAGACGCGTTTGAAGGCTGCATGCCGCAAACGCGCTTCGTGCTACGCAAATCCCTCGAACTCAACAAGATCCCGATTCTGGTGGTCAACAAGGTCGACCGCCCCGGATCGCGTCCCATCGAGGTGGTCGATCAGGCGCTGGAGCTCTTCATCGAACTTGGCGCAACGGCAGATCAGCTGGACTTCCCTGTAGTCTACGCCAGCGCGCGCGACAACATGAGCGGACACTCGCCGGACACAATGGAAAACAATATGGTTGCGCTCTTTGACACGATCATCAGCGCGATTCCCGCGCCGAGATTCCAGCCGGACGAACCGCTGCAAATCCTCTTTTCCTCCATCGATTACGACGACTACGTCGGGCGCATCGGCGTCGGCCGCGTTGAGCGCGGAACGGCGAAAAAAGGCATGCCCGTGGTCATCTGCGGCGGCGAAGACAACCGCAAGATAGACACCAAGATCACGCGGCTCTACCGCTATGAAGGGCTCAAGCGCGTCGAGGTGGACGAAGCGCCTTGCGGCGATATCGTCTGCGTGGCGGGTATGGAGTTCCTCAATGTCGGCGAGACCGTCTGCGATCCGAACTGCATCGAGCCACTGCCGTTTGTGCACATCGACGAGCCCACGGTGAGCATGATGTTCATGCTCAACGACAGCCCGTTTGCGGGACGCGAAGGCAAATATGTCACAGGGCGAAACCTCCGCGACCGTCTCTTTAACGAGGTAAAGACCAACATCTCCATGCGCGTAGAAGAGACCGAAGCCACCGACTCCTTCCGCGTCAGCGGCAGAGGCGAGCTGCATCTTTCGATCCTGATCGAGACCATGCGCCGTCAGGGATATGAGTTCGCGGTCTCCCGCCCGAAGGTCATCTTCCATAGGGATGACGCAGGAAACGTGCTTGAGCCGATCGAAGAACTCACCATCGACGTGCCGGTGGACTATGTCGGCGCGGTCATGGAAAAGCTCGGACAGCGCAAAGCGGAGCTTCAGGATATGACCAATCAGGGCGACAACAGCGTACGCCTGCAGTTCCTCGTGCCCGCGCGCGGGCTGATGGGCTATCGCTCGGAGCTGTTGACCGACACGCGCGGCAACGGCGTGATGAGCCATGTCTTCCACGAATACGAATCCTATCGCGGCCCCATCGAGGAGCGCAAGACAGGCTCCCTGGTCGCCCACGAGACGGGAGACACCTCCGGCTACGGCCTGTTTAACACGCAGGATCGCGGCAAGCTCTTCGTCGGCTCCGGTGTCCCTGTCTATGAAGGGCAGGTCGTCGGCGAAAACGCACGCGCGGGAGACATCGTTGTCAACGTCTGTAAAAAGAAACACGTCACCAATATGCGCGCCTCCGGTTCGGACGACGCGCTGCGCCTCACGCCGCCTGTGGTGCTCTCGCTTGAGCAGTGCCTCGAGTTCATTGCCGACGACGAGCTGGTCGAGGTAACGCCCAAGAGCATCCGTATGCGCAAGCGCTTCTTAAATAAAGACACGCGTTCAAAGTTCGCCAAGCAGATTGAGACGGTATAGTCTGCCGCCTCCAACGCGAAAGGAGCGAAGAATCGATGCTTCGCCTCGTCGAGATCGACCGCCACAACTATCTATCGGTGTTGGATCTCTCCGTTTCAACGGAGCAGCGGGATCTTGTCGCGACGAATCAATACTCGCTCGCGCAGGCATATGCCCAGCCGGAGTGCGTTCCTCTTGCGCTGTATGCGGAGAATAAGCCCGTCGGCTTTGCGATGTATAGCCTCGATGAGGACGATCATCAATTTTGGATCTACCGGCTGATGATCGACCAGCGGTATCAGGGCGTAGGCTACGGGCGCGAGGCAATGCGGTTGCTCATTGAGCGCATCCGGGGATTATCGGACGACGAGCACAGGCGCATCTACATCAGCTTTGAGCCGGAGAACGAGATCGCCAAGTCGCTCTATGAAAGCCTCGGCTTCATGCCAGACGGGCGCATGCTCTACGGCGAGGTTGTATATTTTCTTGAGTTGTAGAAAACGTTCTTTTCGCATTAAAAACGCCACCCCGCTCGCGGGATGGCGTTTTGCGCGTTTTGCGTTGTGTTTACAGGGTGCGCATCAGGCGCACGTAAAACTGCACCGTCTTGACGATTTTCTCAAGCGGAATGTGCTCGTCGTGTCCGTGGATGCCCGCACGCTCCTCTTTCGTGAGTTCCATCGTTGAGAAGCGGTAGACGTTTTCTGATATCGCGCTGTGATGGCGCGAGTCGGAAGCTGCAAACATCAGATACGGCGATATCTCCGCCTCCGGCCATGTCTCGGCGATGGCATGCGTGAGCTTCTCCCAGCCGTAGCCCTGCGTGTGCGAAATCTTGCAGGGGTCCGTGCCGTGGATGATGCTCACCGCGATGCCGTCGTCCGCGACGAGGGTTTTAAGCCGCTTTAGCGTGCTTTCGCAGGTGCTGCCGCTGATGATGCGCAGGTTTGCCACCATCCGCGCGCGCGGAGGCAGGACGTTGCTTGCCTTGCTGCCCTCCGCCATGGTAAACGCGCAGGTGGTGCGCATCATGGCGTTGAGCTCGCCGCCAGATTTTTTGCAAATGGCATCCAGCACGGGCAAAAAGCACCAGAGGTTTGCGAAGATCAACCGGTAGACGAACGAGGAGCGCCGCCCTAGCGTATCAAACATCTCCGCGACGGGCTTGGTGAGCGTTGCAGGAAACGGTTTGGCTTCAATGCGCGTCACCGCGCGAGCCAGGCGCCCGATGCCCGTATGTGACGGCGGAGCGGAAGCATGCCCGCCTGCGCCTTCTATGACGAACTGCACGTCCATCAGTCCCTTTTCCGCGATGCCGATCAGTGCGCATGGCTGCTTGACGCCGGGGAAAACTCCCTCGACGACCGCGCCGCCCTCGTCCAGTACCAGCGCAGGCACGATGCCGCGTGCGCGCAGGGTCTCAACGATGACCGGCTGGGATTTGCCCGCGACCTCTTCATCCCCCGCAAAGGCGAAATACATGTCGTTCTCCGGCACAAACCCGTCCGAGAGCAGATGCTCCGCAGCTTCCATCACGCCAAGCAGCGTGCATTTTGTGTCCAACGTGCCGCGCCCCCAGAGGATTCCGTCCTCGACAAGGCCATCGAACGCAGGTTTTGTCCACTGCTCCTCGTTGACGGGCACCACGTCGTAATGCGACATAAACACGGCGGGTTTTTCCGCGCTCTTTCCCTTCAGGAAGAACAGAACGCCGCTGGGCCCGATCTCTTCGTAGGAGCACCTCTCAAACACCGTTGGATAGTGCCGCCGCAGCAGCGCGCGGAACTTTGCAAACTCCGCCTTGTCAATGCGCTCGTCCTCATAATAGGAAATCGTCTTGCAGCGGATCATGTCTGCTAGGTGCGCAATCGCCGCCTGTTCGTCCGCCGCGACCCCTGTGGGCGCGACTGCTTCCGTTGCTCTGGGTTTGAATCGCAGCGCGCGGATGATGATAACCGCGAAAAACGCGACGACAAGCGCCGCAAGCGCAATCCAGAAATACGTCATGGGTTTTATCTCCCTCTCCGCTTCCGGTTCAGAAGCGGGTGCCTGCATTGCTTGCTCGGCTCAATACCGGACTTAAAATCAGATTACAGCAGGTTTTTCTTGTAAAGAACTCTTGCCACGCCGATGGCGATTAGGGCGCCGACGGGCACGAGAATGCCCACCGCGCTCCCAAGCGACGGCACGAGCAAAAACAGCGTGATCATGAACAGAAGCGGCGCAATCGCGATCTTCCAATCCTTGGAAATGAACACCACGCCGAGCGCACCGAAGAGAGCAGGCAGGATATTCTCAAACGCCGGCTGGAGCACGGGGCTTTCCAGCACCGGCGCAATCTGGGAGAGCAGCAGCACGCCAAGCGCGATGATCAGCGTTGTGACGATAGAGCTGGTGGCAATGGCGAGCGTCGAGATTACCTCGCCCTCCTCCGTGCCGGGCTGCACGCCTGCGCGATCCATGGAGTTGAGCGCACAGGGCACCTTGAGATTTGCTAGGTTTCCGGTCACAAAGCCGAGATAGGAGCCGCCTGTGCCAAGCATGGGCACATAGGTGAACACCTCTATCACGCCGACTGTCCAGAAAATCGGCGCTACGCTGAGCAGGCCTTTGAGCACGCCGCCAACCGGAGGCCAGGCGCTGTAGTAAACGCAGATGGCGGCGGGGACTGCCAGCAGCAGCGCAAGCGCGCTGAACATCCAGATCCGGCCCGTTTTATGTACGCTGTCGCGATAACTCAATTCTTGTTTCATATTCGTTTTCCTTCCTCAGCCGATCATGCTCTGAACCAGTGTCGTAATCGGAATCGAAAGCGCCATGCCGCCTAAAAGGCTGATCGGCAGCGCGTAGTCCTCGATCCATTTTGCGTTGAACGCCTTACGGATGAGCCCGCAGGTCATCATGAGCACCGCGCTGGCGAGCATAACAAACACGGGAATCCAGCCCGCGAGCCCTTCTTGCACACGCGCGAACACAAGGCCCAGAAACGCCGAGATCATGCCCAGGAAAAGGCCTGAGAGGAAGATCTGGCCCCATTTGGAGTCCTTGCTCTTGATGCTGCTGATGCCTTTTTCGATCTTTTTGCCGAGCAGCGGAACCAAAAGCAGCCCCGGTATGATGCCGAGCGCCATGACCCACGCAATTGCCGAAAAAATCTTCGGGTCTGTGATGCGCTGCGAAAGCGAGGCGCCGACCGCGGTCGCTGCGGCGGCGGCAGCCGTCGCTTCATACGTCAGCGACCCGATGACCGAAAGCCTCAGCCACGGCAGCGGAAACCCAAGGGCGTTGCTCAGCGCGATCACGCCAAGCAGGATTGCAATCGCAGGCGCGACGGTGAAGAGCGCGGAGGATCCTACGGTTTTTTTGAGCGCCTTCATGTCCATGCCGAGTTCTTTGCCGCGCCTCCATGCCTTGATAAAAAAGACGACGGATTGCAGCAGTACGAACGCGATCACCAAAGCGACCACAACGTACATGAACGTGTTGTTGGGGTTAAATTCCATCCCGGTTCTCCCTTCTATTTTGACAGCAAAACAAAAGATATATTGTATATACTCTGAGTAGTATATCAGATTAGGGCAATGATTCAATCATCTGGTTATGATTTGTGTTCTGTTTTCGGGCTTGGCAATATAGAAATATATTGTGCAAGCGCTGTACCGTATATCAGGTTCGCGCAATGATTCAATCGTTTGGGAATGAATTGTGTTTTATTTTCGGGCTTGGCAATATGCGATTCTTCGTTGCGAGCGCGCATCGGTTCCGCCCGTTTGCGCGCATTGAGCTGCTGATGCTATGCTTTCAGACGCGCTTTTCGCGCACGCTGCGTCATGCCAATGGTATACAGCACCAACGCGGCTGCGATAAACGCAAACGCGATGATGCGATCTTGTGTAAGCACCTCTTTAAAAACCAGCACGCCGATGAGCATTTGCAGCGTCGGGCTGGAATACTGCAAAAACCCGACCGTCGTGAGCGGCAGGCGGTTGATACCAACGGTGAACAGAATCAGCGGGCTCGCGGTAACGACCCCGGTGAGCAGCAGCAGCACCGTCGTGAGCGGGGTGAGTTTTGCAAGGGAGGCATGGCTCGCGGGAGCCAGAACGAGAAACGCCAGCGCGAAAGGCGCGATTAGCAGCGTCTCCACAGCAATGCTCGCAAGTCCGCCGACGCCGGCGAGCTTCTTGAGCGTTCCATAAAGGCCAAACGACAACGCGAGTACGACCGCGATCCAAGGAAACGCGCCGTATGCAATGGTCGCGATCAAAACGCCGATTGTCGCAAGACCGAGCGCAATCCAGTCGATCACGCCGCTGGTTTCGTGAAACAGCGCGATACCGATGGCGAACACCACGAGCGGATTCATATAGTATCCCAGGCTGGAGTCGAGCAGATGTCCCGCGTTGACCGCCCAGATATACACGCCCCAGTTGATGGTGATGATGATCGCCGCCGGAATCATGTAGCGCATCTTCTTCTTATCGCGGATAACGGCTTTTACGTCTTTTGTTTTTTTTGTGATCAGCAGAATTCCAGCGGTAAACACCGCAGACCATATGATTCGATTGGCCAAAATGAACACAGCGTCCATTTCCTCCAGTAAACGCCAGTATAAGGGCAGTAGCCCCCAGAGGATATAGCACGCAAGCGCGCTGAGCAGTCCGATATTGCGTTCTTTCATATATACATTACACTCCGTTCCGACTATTTTAACACAGACGAAACGAGGAGCAAATGTTTTTATATCAGAAACGCGCAATTCACTCTTGCGCGGCCAATTATGCCAGCGGTTAAATGTCGCACTTGGCGATAGAAAATGCACTGAAAAAAAGAAACTCCCCCGGATTTCTCCGAGGGAAGAGGCGGCTCCATGCCTTCGCGCAGGCTGTTTCTCCTGCCAAAGACGGGGAGTTGATTGTGTTTCAGCGGCTCTTAGCAGCTAGCTTTCGCAGCCGGGTGACGAAACCTCATCTTGATCAGGTATGCTACGATGTATAGACGGTCCAACATTTCGTTCACGCTCCCTTTCATACATCTTGTTTCTTCTATGCTCGTATCATACAACATATATGTGAACAGACTTTTATTTGAAAATGAAGATTCTATTATTTTCTGTAAACAGTCTGTTTCCATCAGATGTCGATTTTGTGAAATTCTTCTGTCCAGCCGTTTTTTTTGCGCGCTGCATCTCTCTTACCGGTGCGATCAGTCTTCATTCTGATCGCCTTCTGCCATATACGTGGTACGCTCGGAGCCATATTGATAGTATGTACCGATGACATCCTCGCGCGCGCCGTGAACATGCACGCTGTAGTCCTTCTCGGAGAGGTAAA
>JAUYTF010000113.1 GCA_030695285.1 Eubacteriales bacterium
GTCAGACGGATGTTGCCGCGCGCGTCAGCGAGGCGATGCAGCCTGAGACGGCGAAACAAGTCCCCCTGCATGCGCATAAAGACAGCGGTGCTCTCTCCGACGCCTTCGACCAGCATCAGTTGCGAGATTTCCGCGGTAACGACGCCTTCGAGCGTGCCAAAGCGCGAGAGTAGCAGATGCGAAAGTTCGTTGGTGTCCTTGCGCGGGATTGCATAGGTCAACAAGAGCTCGAGGAACTGGTGATCCAGAAACGCTTCGGCTCCGTGTGATTTGTATTGCTCGCGAATGCGTTCGCGATGTCCGCTGTGGATGGAATCCGGCATGATTTGCCTCCAAACGATTGCCCTATTAGTATAGTGGATTGTAATGAGAGTGTCAAAACCTCTTACGTCGCATAGCGCAAAAAACGATAGGCGGCTGCTGAAGATTGTAGAGGTAGTGTCAAAACCTCTTGTCCGCGTAGCACAAAAAAACGATAGGCGGCTTCTGAAGATTGTAGAGGTAGTGTAAAAACCTCTTGTGTCGCGTAGCGCAAAATCGACGTGCGGCTCCTGAAGGCCGAAAAACCTGACGAAAGACAACGCAACGTGAATTGTTTGCGACATGTGGGGGTATTTTCGCCGCAACCCTTGTCAAACGAATTTGATGCGGGTAGAATAACACTATATTTCATTATGGAGATCTATGCGGTGACTCATGAACAACGGCGGCTGATCGGAGAAAAAGAACACGCCGCCTGCGGATGTGACCCAACGGATACGGTGCTTATTGCCTTGTCCGGTGGAGCGGATTCTACCGCACTCCTGCTCGCGATGCATGAACTGTATGCCGCGGGCAAGATCGGCGGGCTGTTCGCGGCGCACCTGAACCATGGCATCCGGGGAGAGAATGCCGCGCGCGACCAAAGGTTTTGCGAGGCGCTCTGTGAAAGGCACTCCATCCCGTTTATTACGGAAACAGCGGATGTTCCGGCGTATGCAAAAGCGCGCGGGCAATCGCTCGAACAAGCAGCGCGTGAAGTGCGCTATGCGTTTCTGGAGCGTACGCGTGTTTCGCTTGGCGCGAGCGTGATTGCAACCGCGCATCACCGCGACGATCAGGCTGAGACGCTGCTATTAAACCTCATCCGCGGCAGCGGCACGACGGGCCTTGGCGGAATGAAGCTGAGAAACGGCAACATCGTCCGCCCGATGCTTTTCATCAGCCGCGGAGAGATTCTCACCTATCTCTCCCAAAAGGGCGAAACGTATTGCGAGGACGAGACCAACGCGGAAAACACCGCCGTGCGCAACCGCGTTCGAAACGAGCTTGTGCCAATGCTCAAACGCTTTAATCCGGCGATTGCAGAGTCGCTCTGTAAGACCGCGGAACTGCTCGCGGAAGACGAAGCCTTGCTCTCAATGTTAGCAGACGATGCGGAGGAGACCATCTCACTCGGCAAAGGGTTGTGCCGTGATCGCTTGGCGGCGCTGCCGCTGCCGATTGGCTCCCGTATTGTTAGAAAACGGCTGCTCGCGCTTTGCGGCAATGTCTCAAATGCCGATGTTCGCCGCGTCTTTGCGCTCACAAGCGCAAAGACCGGAACGGTAATCGAGCTTACCGGCGGATTTTCCGCCTGGACGGACGCGCAAACACTGTTTGTCGGAGCATACCCGGATGTGCTGCAATATGAGGTGCCGTTCGTGCTCAACGGCGAAACGGTTACACCGCACGGCGCATGGATGAGCGAGCGCGTGAGTAGCTGGAAAAAGCCGGAGGATGGCTTTGAAGCATTTCTCGACTTTGATAAGCTGCCAAAGCACCTGGTTGTTCGATCCAGACGCGAGGGAGACCGCTTTTTCCCCCTCGGCGCGCCGGGCGAAAAGAAGCTCAGCGACGTGCTGACCGACAGAAAGATCGCCAAAGAGCGGCGGGATTTGCCCCTGCTTTGCGGCGGAAATGAAGTGTATTACGCCGCCGGGCTGACCGTGTCCGAACGGGCCAGGGTCACGCCGGATACGCGGGAGATTCTCCATATTATTTGTTACAGGGGGACAGGCGATTGAAAGGGAAGATCAATCACGACGACATTGCAAAGGTGCTCATTTCCGAGGAGCAGATCAAGCAGCGCATTGCGGAACTCGGCGCAGAACTGCGCCGCGATTACGCAGACGTTGAGGGGGATATCGTCCTCGTTTGCATTCTCAAAGGCGCCGTCATGTTTTTTGCGGATCTCGCACGCGCGATGGATCTGAATATGCAGATGGAATTCATGGGTATTTCCAGCTATGGAAACGAGCGCAGAACCAGCGGAATCGTGCGCATCACAAAGGACATCGATACATCGATTACCGGCAAGCATGTCATCATCGCCGAGGATATCATGGACAGCGGGCTGACGCTTTCGCACCTGTTGCTGCTGCTCTCGAGCCGCAACCCAGCGTCGCTGAAGATATGCTGTCTGCTCGACAAGCCTTCGCGCAGGGAATGCGAAATCACACCGGACTACTGCGGGTTTGAAATCCCAAACGAGTTTGTGGTCGGCTACGGTCTGGATTTCGACGGATTCTTACGCAATCTGCCCTATGTGGGCGTGCTCAAGCCCTCCGTTTATATCGGAGAGGAATAAACAAAGCAGCGTTTTTCGCATGGGGCGAAGGAGGCTGGTCGCTCCGGCAAACATGCCGGGCGAATTGTGCGGCGGTGGTTTACTGCACCGTCCGCAGATGGAGGAAAGTTAGTTGAATAAAAAAGTCATGACCACCGTGATCTGGGTCGCGCTGTTTGTAGCGATCTTCTACATGATCTCGGGATTGAATCCAACGCAAACCAAGCCGGACGAACTCGACTACAACTCGAAGTTCTTACAGCTCGTTCGCAATACCGAAAACGCGGATACAACGCAAAAAACGATCAAGGCTATACTGGTTGACGATAGAACGGTTTACGGCCTCTACGCCGACAGCACCTCCGAAATGTCGGATCTGCCCAAGAAAGCAGAATTTCTCACCGTACTGCCGAGCGAGAGCACCTTCCGCTCGGACATGGCGGCGATCGTTTTTGCGGCAAATCCGGTAGCGTTTTCCAGCGTAGACGAAGTTTCCAGCGCGGACTACGGTTTTGCGTATGAGTCTGTGGTCAAAGAAGAGTCGATCTGGACGCTGTTGCTGCCGAGCCTGCTGTTCATCGGCGCGATCGTAGCGTTTTACTTTTTCATGATGCGCGCCCAGGGCGGCGGCAAGCAGATGCAAAACTTCGGAAAATCCCGCGCGCGTATGACCATCGGCGACAAGCTGAACATCACCTTTGCGGATGTTGCCGGAGCCGATGAGGAGAAGGAAGAACTCAAGGAGATCGTCGATTTCATGCGCGCTCCGGAGCGCTTTAACGCCATCGGCGCACGCATCCCTAAGGGCGTTTTGCTCGTGGGCCCTCCGGGCACAGGCAAAACCCTGCTGGCAAAAGCGGTTGCGGGCGAAGCGCAAGTGCCGTTTTTCTCCATTTCGGGTTCGGATTTTGTGGAAATGTTCGTCGGCGTCGGCGCCTCGCGCGTGCGCGATCTGTTCCAGACCGCAAAACGCGCAACGCCTGCTGTCGTGTTTATCGACGAAATCGATGCCGTCGGCCGCCATCGCGGCGCGGGCATGGGTGGCGGGCATGACGAGCGCGAGCAGACGCTCAACCAGCTGCTCGTCGAAATGGACGGCTTTGCACCAAACGAAGGCATTATCGTCATCGCCGCAACCAACCGTCCGGACATCCTCGATCCTGCGCTGCTGCGTCCCGGCCGTTTCGACCGCCAGATTACGGTCAGCTATCCGGATGTCAAAGGCCGCGAGGAGATCTTAAAAGTGCATGCGCGCAACAAACCGATGGGCAAAGAGGTTTCGCTCGCGACGCTCGCCAAGCGCACGCCGGGCTTTACCGGCGCAGATTTGGCAAACGTGCTCAACGAAGCGGCGATTCTTGCCGCGCGCGCAAACCTGAAGACAATCGGCATGACCGAGCTGGAGGAAGCGATCACCCGCGTCCAGATGGGGCCGGAAAAGCGCAGCCGCGTGATCACCGAGGCGGACAAGCGCATCACCGCCTATCACGAATCAGGCCATGCGATCATCGCGTTGAAACTGGCAGGCTGTGATCCTGTGCACGAGGTGTCCATCGTGCCGCGCGGCATGGCGGCGGGCTATACCATGTCCCTGCCGAAGGAAGACATGATTCACGTGACCAAAAACAAGCTGCTGGACAACATCGCAATGATGCTTGGCGGGCGTGTGGCGGAGCTGCTCAAGTTCCACGACGTTTCCACCGGCGCATACAGCGACCTGAAGCGCTCCAGCGAAGTCGCAAAGAAGATGGTAACCGAATACGGTATGAGCGATTCGATCGGGCCCATGTTCCTCGGCGGGCGCGAAGAGGTCTTCATCGCCAAAGATTGGGGGCACCAGCGCAACTACTCCGAGTCGCTCGCAGCGACGGTAGACGAAGAGATTCGCAGCATTCTGGAAACCCAGTTTGAGCGGGCGCGCACGATTATCAAAGAAAATCTGGAAGCGCTCGATCGCGTCTCCGAGATGTTGATTGAATATGAGCGCGTAACGGGGGAAGAATTCGCGGCGGTGTTCAACGGCGAGAGCGCGGTTGACATTCTCAAGAAAGCCGTGCAAAAGCGCAAGCGGAAGAAGCCGGAAGTGAAAATGGAAGAGCCGGTGATCGCGCAGGCGCAGGGCATCCCGGTCTAGCACGAAGAAGCCCGATAAGAACAGAGCGAAACACAAAACACGGCTTTGGCAAACCCACGACGGGGCGGCATGTCCGCCCTGTCTTTATGAGCGGCATAAGAACACGGAGAAAACATGATCCTGAAACAAGCGCAAGCGAGCACACATGAACCATTTGACCTGCATCTGCACAGCAACTGCTCGGACGGGTCGGACACGCCCGCGCAGGTGGTGCAGGCGGCCTATGAACGCGGCGTGACGCTGATTGCGCTGACGGACCATGACAATGTGCTCGGCGTGCCGGAAGCGATGGCAGAGGCGGAGCGGATCGGTGTGCGCCTGCTGCCCTCTATCGAGATGGACGCAGAGTGGCCGCACGAGATGCACATTCTGGGACTTGATATCGATATAGAAGAGCCACGCATGCGCGCCGCGCTCGTCATCGCACTGGCAAGACGCGCAGAGCGAAACACGGAGATCGTCGCGCGGCTGTTGCGCATCGGCATTGACATCCGAGCATCCATCGCCGGCGAAGTCGGCTCAGCGACGCGGCTGAATATTGCCCTCGCGCTTGTAAAGGGCGGTTATGCTGCGGACACAAAGGAAGCGTTTGCAAAGTATCTGCGCAAAGGCTGTCCGGGATTTTTTACCGCGGAACGTTTTACGCCCGAGGAGATCATCCGGCTGATTCTCGGGGCCGGAGGTGTACCGGTTTGGGCGCACCCGATGAACGGGCATGCGGACCCGCACAAGCTAGTGCCGCTGCTCAAGGAACGTGGGCTTCAGGGGGTTGAAGGCTATCATCCTTCACTGAGCAAGGGGGACAGCGTGGTGCTCACGAGCATAGCGCGCCAGAAGGGGCTGATCGTCACCTGCGGAAGCGATTATCACGGCGCGCATCGTCCGGAAGCGGTGCCGGGGCAAACATGGCGGGACTCTGCGCTGCTAAACGAATGCCGCGCATTCTTCGAGGCGCGGCCGCAGAGAAAGCTTGCGGACATCAGTGCGGTTGGCTTCGAGCAAGCAACGCTGAACGCCGAGTAACACAACTACGGCTCGGATATTTCACAAAATATGCACAATCGGCTATATTGTGTTGAGAACCCGCGCGCCCTCTGCTATAATGTGGTTGCAGGGAGCGACGGGGATACGGAATATTACGCTTTAGGGAAAGAGGAAAACAAATGTACACGGGTTCGGGAATCATCAAGATATTTGCCGGAAGCACTGGCAAGCCTTTCGCCAAAAAGATGTGCGCATATCTCGGAACGCAGCTTGGCGATGCGGAGACCATCAGGTTCAGTGAAGGGAATATCTTTGTGCGCGTCAACGAATCCATCCGCGATAAAGATGTCTATATCGTTCAACCGATTGGCCGCCAGCCAAACGACGAGTTTGTAGAGCTTCTGTTCTGGATCGACGCGTTTAAGCGCGCCAGCGCGAACTCTGTCACCGCCATCATACCGTATTTTTCCTACGCCAAGGGCGATAAAAAGGATGAGCCGCGCGTGTCTATCCGCGCGCGCGTCTGTGCTGACTGCATCGAGGTTGCCGGCGTAGATCGCATCATCACGATGGATCTGCACGCGCCGCAGGTGCAGGGCTTCTTCAAAAAGCCGGTCGATCACCTTTACGCAAAAGCGCTGCTCTGTGAATACATCCGCAGGCAGGGCATCGTCAACGAAGACCTCGTGGTCGTGTCGCCGGACGCAGGATCCGCCAAGCGCGCCAGAGAATATGCGACCGAGCTGAACTGTCCCGTCGCCATCGGCGACAAGATACGCTTCGGGCACGATGAGAATGCCAAGGTGCTCGAAATCATCGGCGACGTAAAGGATAAAAACTGTCTCGTGATCGACGACTTCTCCATCTCCGGCGGCACGCTGGTGGACGTGAGCTACGCGCTGAGAGACAAAGGCGCAAAGAAGATATACGCTGCGCTCTCACACAATGTGCTGGCGGAGGAGGGCATTCGAAAGATCGACGCGAGCCCCATCGAGTTTCTGGTTTCGACCGATACGCTGGAGTGCCCGGCTGCAAGCCTCTCTAGCAAGATCCGCTTCATCTCCGCCGCGCCCATGTTTGCGCAGGCGGTCAAGATCATACATGACCGCGCGCCGATGAGCACGATGTTTGAGCAGCGCGTGAGCAAACGCCTGCTCGATATGAGCTTTGCGGAACAGCAGACGCTGATCTGACACGAAAAAATGAAAACACACGGGGCGAAGGTTTGATATGGCCTTCGTCCGTTGTTATAATCCGGCAAAACCGCGCCGTGCCTAGCGGTTTATAGAACGGGTAAAATAAAAGGTGTCTGTTGCAGTCGCAAAAGGCGCCGATTCTGGCGCAAAATTTTTTGTTGACACAGCCGTCATGGTGTGGTATTATACGAGATTTTATTGACATTATGCAGCACGAAATGATATAGTATAAGAAGTATGAAATAAGCAGTTTTTGCGAAAGGAGCGTTGCCGGTGTTTGAAATAGGCGATATGGTCTGCTACCCGATGCATGGCGTTGGTCAAATTGAATCCGTGCAGGAACAAACCGTTTTGGGTGAGTCGGCGCAGTATTATTTACTTCGGTTTGTCATGGGCAAAATGACGGCGATGGTTCCTGTCTCATCGGCAGAAACGGTCGGTCTGCGCAAACTCGTCTGCCCGGACGATTGCCGCAAAATCATCGAGTTTATGGCGCAAGACGGTTGCGCAGACGAGAGCGAAAACTGGAATCAGCGCTATCGCGATAATTTAAACAAATTACGCGTTGGCGATATTTACGGTGTGGCGGACGTGGTCAAGTGTCTCATCCACCGCGACCGCGAGAAAGGCCTCTCCGCCGGAGAGCGGAAGATGTATTTAACGGCTCGGCAGGTGCTCATTGCAGAGCTTGCTGCGTCGTGCGGAAAGGAGGAAAGCGAATTCCTTCCCCTGGTAGGGGGTTAAACAAACGGGAAAACGCCAATCACTGCATGCGGAAGGTACTCAGGATTATTATTGCGCTGCTCGGTGTCGGAATCGGCTGCGGAATCGTCGCGTGGGTGCTCTACTCGTTCAAATGCCCCGGATACGACTACGTGCTGCGCTATACCACCATACCCGCCGTGATGGCCGCCCTTTATGTGATCGTTGGCATTCTATTCGGAATCATCTTTTTTATTTTATCTCCAAGGATCATAGACGGCATTCGCGGTTTTTTTCAAAAGCTGGAACGCAGGCTGGTTGAGATGCCCGCGCTGGATATTCTGTTCGGCGTGATCGGCATCATGATCGGTTTGATTTTTGCGTTCTTGCTGAGCCTGATTTTGCGTACAATCAATGTTCCGGTGCTGCCGGAAGTCATCACGCTGCTGCTGTTTTTTATCTGCGGGTATTACGGCGGCTACATCGGCGTAACCCGGCGCGCGGAGCTCATGGAGGGATACGTCCGCCGCGGGCACATTGCAAAAAACATCGCTTCATCAAACGCGCGGCCAAAGGTACTCGATACCAGCGTGATCATCGACGGGCGCATCTACGACATCTGCAAGACCGGATTTCTCGAAGGAAAGATTGTCATACCGTCTTTTGTGCTCAAAGAACTGCGGCACATCGCCGACAGTTCGGACTCGATGAAACGCGCGCGCGGGCGCAGGGGGCTGGACATTTTACGCGCGATGCAGCAGGAGCTCGAGCAGCGCGTCGCCGTGGAGGAAAAGGACTACGAGGAGACAGACGAAGTAGACCTCAAGCTCCTGCGGCTTGCGGCCGATCTGGGCGGCATTCTGGTGACGAACGACTACAACCTCAACAAGGTCGCCGCTGTGCAAAACATGCCGGTGCTCAACATCAACGACCTCTCCAACGCCGTGCGATCCGTTTTGCTGCCGGGCGAAGAACTGCCGTTGCTCATCGTGAAGGAAGGCAAGGAATCGGGGCAGGGGGTCGGGTATTTGCCGGATGGCACGATGGTCATCGTTGAAAACACCAGAAAGCACATCGGCGAAACGCTGGACATCGTGGTGACGAGCGCCTTGCAAACATCCGCAGGCAGACTGGTGTTTGCCAAACTTCGCGGGTGAGGACGGCATCGGTGGCACGAGAGCCATCGGCAACAGCAAGAAACTCCTTGACACGGCTTCTCGCCGTCCTCTATAATACATAAGGTTCATATCATGCGGACAACTGCCCGTATGTGCGATTTTCGCAGGCTCGCGCCTGCACGACTCAACAACGAAGCGAGGTGTATT
>JAUYTF010000116.1 GCA_030695285.1 Eubacteriales bacterium
CGCTGAGTTCATAATCGAGCCGAGCGCGCGCGTCGGTGTCGGCGTTTGGCAGTTTTTTTGCCATGCCTTCGTCGCAGAGTCGGCGGAGATAGCGCGCATTGTCCATGCCGTTCGGCGCAACAAACGATGGCATGCGGCGGATGCCGAACTGGATTTCTAGGTTGCATTTTTCTGCGACCTCCATGGTGTTTGCAATCGCTTCCACATCCTCCGGCAGGGCAAGGCGCATCTCGGCCTCACTCTTGAGGAAAAACTGGTCGCCCTCCATGCGCATGCGATTCGGCTCGTCCACAAAGCGCTGCGTTTGGATGCAGAGGAGCACGTCCTGCGCTTCCGCGTCATCGGGAGAGACGTAGTGCACATCGTTGGTGACCACGCACTTTGCACCGATCTCGGCGGCGATTTTGCGAAGGCCCGGCAGCACCTGTATCTGCTCCGGTATGCCGTGGTTTTGCAGCTCGATGTAAAAATCCTCGCCAAACATGCCCTGTATGCGCTTGGCATGGAAGAGCGCAAGGTCGTAATTATTGGCAAGTAGCGCCTGCGGAATATCCCCCGCGAGGCAGGCGGAGAGGCAGACGAGACCTTCGCTGTGCTGCTCTAGCAGCTCATAATCGATGCGTGGCCGATAGTAAAAGCCGTGCAGAAACGCCTCGCTGGAGAGCACCATAAGGTTTTGATAGCCGGTTTCGTTTTTGCATAGCAGGATGAGGTGCGCGTATTCGCGATCCTGAGAGCCTTCTCGGTCCTGCATGGAGCGCGGGGCAACATACGTCTCCATGCCGATGACGGGCTGAATACCTTCCTTTTTGCAAGCCTTATAGAAATCGACCACGCCATACATCACGCCGTGATCGGTGATGGCGAGCGCGGTTTGCCCCATCGATTTTGCGCGCTTGACTAGATCCGGTATGCGCGCCGCTCCGTCGAGCAGGCTGTATTGTGTGTGTACGTGCAGATGCGTGAAATTACCCATGACGGATCTCCTTTGCGATGCGAACCAGCCGCGTGAGGCGATGGTTCATGCCGCTTTTGCCGATTTCGGCGAGCTCGGCTAACTCCTGCAGCGTCGCCTCCGGGTGATTCAGACGCAGCAGCGCTGCCTCATACAGGGGAGCAGGCAGGAGATTGAGCCCCATATGCTCCTCGATTAGCTCGATGGCGTTTGTTTGCTCGGTGGAGGCATAGACCGTTTTTTCTATATTGGCGGTCTCGCAGTTGGTGGTGCGGTTGAGGTAGTTACGAAAATCCCGCTCGGCGCGGGCGCTCTGAAACTTCAGCGCGGAACCGCTTGCGCCGATGAGCGCGAGAAAAGAGGAGACATCGTCGCCTTTGAGATAGACGACCGGCTTTTCGCGGCGGCGCATCGCCTTGGCTTCCGGACCGTAAGCTGCGATCACAGCGCGCAGCTGGCCGGCAAATGCGTCCGAACGCGACACGATCTCCAGATGATAGCCGCGATACGGATTGGAACAGGAGCCGCTGCCTAAAAAGGCCCCGCGCAAGAATGCGCGACGGCAATCATCATTGGCAATCAACCGCGGCGGCGCGGTTTCCCCGATGGCGAATTCACCTTGCTCATTCATTAAGAGCCCTGTATCGTTCAGCAACCGCTCCGCGTCATCGCCGAGCAGGGTCACGAGTGTCAGCGGACGCCTGCGTTCCCGTTCGCTGAGCTCGATCGTGGTCTCGAGCGTATACAGCGTAGTGGCGAGAGAGAAGATGTGTTTGCCCACCGCGAGGGTCTCGGTAGAGAAAACGGATCCGCGTCCGTGGCCGATGGTCAGCGCGCCGCAGGTATGCACAAGCCCCGCCAGTTGGGCAAGACGGACGAGATCCGACTTGAGCCGAATCTTGACGAGATCTTCTTTTGCGCTGCTGGAAAACGACATGTTTGCTCCGATTCTTTCGTTTTTACCGCCGTAGGACGGTTACGTTTCTTATTATAAACGATTTGTGCAGTCTCGTCAGTAAAAACGCGATATGGCTTTTGCGCGGCAATCAAAAAACGCCCTCAGGCGTTTCGAGATGCAAGATCGTGGATATGTGTTAGCCCTTCTCAAAGCGCTCGTGAATGTCGGTTGCTTCCGTCGTGAGATCGCGATGATAGATGCGCACATTCATGCCGCTGTCGACAAATCTTCGCGCCAACTCCTCCGCCGCGGCAACGGAGCGGTGCCTTCCGCCGGTGCAGCCAAAGCATATGCGCAGGATGTGTTTATCCTGCTCCTCATAGAGCGGAATCAACTTGCGCAGCATCTGCTCCACGCCGTCAAAAAACGGCGTAACCGATGGCTGCTCCAGCACAAACTCCTGCACCGCTGCGTCGAGGCCGGAGAGCGGGCGCAGTTCGGGGATGTAGAACGGATTGGGAATAAAGCGCATGTCCAGCACGAAATCCGCGTCCACGGGCACACCGCGCTTATACCCAAAGCTGCAAAACAGCAGCGTCATGCATTTGCACTCGTATTCCGGCAAAACCTTTGCAATCAGCCCCGGGAAATCCTTGGGCTTGACGTCGCTGGTGTCCAGAATATAGTTCGCGCGGTCGCGCAGCGGCTGCAAAAACACGCGCTCGCGCTTGACGCCCGTCGCGGCGTCGCCTGCCTCGCCAAGCGGATGGCGGCGGCGCACCTCGTTGTAGCGCTTCATGAGCACATCGTCCCGTGTATCCAGAAAGAGCATTTCATACGAAACGTCGAGCGCGTCAAACGCTGCTGCAATCGAGGCGGAGGAGTGCGAAAGCAGGCTCTCGCGGCTGTCGATGGTCACCGCGGCTTTCTGGATCGAGGGGGTTGCGCTGTTGCAGGTGTTGACGAACTCCTGAAGCATGGATGAGGGGAGATTATCGACGCAGAAATAGCCCTGCTCCTCCAAACAACGGAGGGCAAGCGATTTTCCCGCGCCGGATAGACCTGTCACGATTAAAAGATACATAATAATCCCTTTGGCTCAAACGTCGAGTTGAGCAATGTCTGCGTTATAGCTCGCTGAGCAGCTTTATTTCTCGCTCCAACTGAATACCCGTTTCGTCAAACACCCGCTGCTGAATGATGGAGATGAGCTCCAGCACATCCCGTTCGGTCGCGTTGCCGTTGTTGACGATAAAACCCGCATGCAGGGGGCTGATCTGCGCGCCGCCGACAGAGAGCCCCTTTAAGCCGCATCCTTCGATGAGCGCGCCGGCAAACCTGCCCTTGGGGCGCTTGAATACGCTGCCCGCGCTGGGCTGGCTCAATGGCTGCTTCTCTTTGCGCTGGCGGGTGGTGTCGAGCATGCGCTCTTTCGCGCCGCCATCGTCATGCTCCAGCTGAAAGGTTGCCGAAAGTACCACGGTATTCGGGGCGGCATATTGACTCGTGCGGTTGCCGAAGTCGTTTTTATTCGTTTCAACATCCAACACGCGCCCGCCTCTTAATATGCGTACGCTCTTGATGATATGGCGAATTTCAGCACCGTACGCACCCGCATTCATCGCAACCGCGCCGCCGACTGTGCCGGGAATGCCGCTGAGCGTCTCCAAGCCCATCAGGCGCATGTTGACGCTCTCGCGCGCGAGCACGGAGAGCGCAGTGCCCGCGGGGCAGGTGACGGTGGTGTCCACGAAAAGCGGCGTGGTCAGCGGCGTGTCGATGCGGATGATCACGCCCGGATAGCCCGCGTCAGGAGCTAGCACATTTGTGCCGTTACCAAGGACGCAATAAGGGGTGACGAACTGGCTGCATGCCTGGATCGCCTTTCGGATATCTTCCGCGTTGCGCGGGCGCAGAACCATCGCCGCCGGGCCGCCGATGCGGAAGCTCGTCAGGGTGGAGAGCGGTACGTTGCATTTGACATCGAGTCCCTTGAGGGCAAGGAAGACGCGGTTGAGCGAATTTTCCATGCTGATATCATAACAAACTGTTCACAATTAGACAACCGCAAATCATGCATATTTTGCATAATTGAATGAAAAATACGAGAAAAATACGTTCAATGTATTCAAGCGCCTGACCACGAACAAAAAACCAACAAAAAACTGACGAAGCTAGAAGCCTGCGTCAGTCACGATTTTCTGAGTGTTGGGATGGTCTATCAGAATACCAAAAGCAATTTACGGACCATATAAACGATCAACCTCGCTGACATATTTGTCCCGATAGATATCCAGCGACACGCCATTGATCCAGACCGTTTGATCATCCACCCAAATCACGACGGCTTCGTCGATGTGTTTCACAACATAGATGGTTCGGTTGCCGAATATTCCGGGTCCTTTTACGGTTGCCACCACTTTTCTGGGAGATAGGATCCCGCCGGTCGATGTGTGAACGGAACACACATAGGCACCATCCGGCGAGGTGAAAGTAGTTAGCGTTCGTTTTGCCGAAAAATCGTCGCCGAAGTTGATTCCGAATGCGATCACGGATGTTACGATTACTGCAAATACAGCGGCTAGCGCCAAGCCGAAGATTTTTAGAAAAACCCGAAAGACTTTCAAATCGAAATCTCCTCTTCCTATATCTACTCAAACGAAGATTTGTTCGCACTATACTAACTTTCGACAAAAAAGAATAGACCAATATGAACTGTTTTAGGTTATAATGTTAAAAAATAGTTGGGAGTACCGCTGTGTATCGAGACAAACTCGTAAAGATCATTCTGCTCACGCTTCTGTTCCCGTTCGTGATATATATACTGGGCAGCTGTATCATTGGGTATATTCCGCCGACGGAGTCCTATAAAAAAACGCCCAAACAGTTTGAAGAGTTGTTCAATGAGCAAATGGCGAAATATGGAATGTCCATTGATATAGACTCGGTAGCGTTTGTACATGATGATGATAATCTGCGCAAAGTTGTACCGATTGTATGCGAGGATGGAAGCAAACTTTCCTGCATCTATTACCCGACCGGCAAAGGAAGCAAATCGCTGATCGTCTATCTGAAGTTTGAACAGGAGCTTTCCGGCACGGCCAATGAAACAATTTATATAGAGCCGCTCCTAGCCTTTGTGATGGATGAGTTTGTGCCGGGAATGACGCAAAACAAAGACGAATCCTTTGAACCGATCACAAGCGAAACTTATAATGGCGCATTGGATGCTTGCCGGGTGTTTATTGAAGGCGAAGAATCAAAAAAGAGCATGTACATTTCTCCAAAAAATGACAAAGAGATCGCGGTAACATTCAAAAGAGAAACGGACGAAAAGACAATTCTCTCCGTCCGGTTTCATTTGTGGAATGAATAACTGCTATTTTCCCGTGCGGAAATCTTTGTGGTATAGATCGGTGATATAGTTCTTGGGGAAACGCACGACTATATTAATGCTAATGCTTTCCTTAGTTAGGTTGTCAGTGTTCTTCCACCAATCTATTTTATCGAGGAATTCACCTACGAATGGCGCGTCGGAAGGACCTATGGGTTCTGGTAAT
>JAUYTF010000121.1 GCA_030695285.1 Eubacteriales bacterium
GGATTCCTCCAAAGAAGCCCCCGCATCCCGCATATCCGCCAGCGCATCCACCATCAAACCATAGCCCGAGGACGCGCCGAGGGAATCGACGATGGTCAGCGTCCGCTCAGGATAGCGCTCCTTGAGCTCTTCCTGCGCAAGTAGCGCGCTGGCATAGGTGCCAGAGAGGCCGGAGGAGAAGGAAAGATGCAGAATGTCCTTGCCTTCCTCGAGGAACGGCTCAAAGAATGCGATAAACTGCGCAGTATTCACCAGAGACGTTGTGGGAACTGCGCCCGCGGCAATCCGCGCGTAGAACGCGTCAAACGGCATGCTCTGTCCCAAATCGTCCGCATATTCCTCGCCGTCTATGGTGAAATGAAAGCAGACATAGGGGATGTTTCGTTGCTCGAAGTAATCCTTTGAAAGATCGGCGGTGGAGCAGCAGGTCAGGATATACGATGGCATAAATTACCTCCTAAGTGATGTTATTGTGGGCAGCAAAAAGATGTCAGATCGACCGGATCACGACATCAGATTGCTGAATAGACTAAGATGGATCAGAACGACATGATCACGCCTTTTTCGTTTGCATAGAGGGAGCTCACGCCGCGCGTAGGCAGCACGAGAATTTCGGAGAAGCGGTAGCGCCGCACGACTTCCGCTTTGAGCTCCTCGGCAAGCGTGGGGTTGTTGCAGTGGGTGATCACAAGGCTCTGACCATCGGTGCTGCGCCCATCGGTCTGGATCGTGTCCGCGAGCTTTTTGACCACCTGCTTCCAGCCCTGTACGTGCGAAAACAGCGAGATGTTGCCATCTCCGTCCGCGCCCATGATGGGGCGGATGTGCAGCGTGGAGATGATGGTTGCGGTGATGCGGTTAAGCCTGCCGTTTTTGTATAGGTTGTCGATGTTATCCAGCACGAAGAACGTGCGCACCTGCTTGATAAAGCTTTCGATGCGCTGGATGATTTCAGACTTCTCCAGCCCTTCCTGGATCAGCTTGCGGATTTTGAGCACCAGCAGCACCTCGGCTGCTGCGGCGCTGCGCGAGTCGAAGACGTGTACCTTCGCGCCCGATTCTTCGGCGATTTCCTTGCCAGCCATCGCGCTGGCGTAGGAGCCCGAGAGGCTGCTGGAAAGCGTAACGGCAAAAGCGTCGCCCGTGCCGAACGCTTCGGCATATTGGCCAGGCGCGGGAGCAGCGGAGCCGACGCGTCCCTTGCAGGCGCGCATGCGCGCCATGAAGTCCGGCAAATCCAGCGTGTCGTCATCCGTATAGGATTCTTCCCCGAGGGTGAGCGTGAGCGGAACGCTTTTTACGTCCCATTCGGCACGTAACTCTTTTGTCAGGTCGCAGCAACTGTCGGCAACGAGCGTATACTTCATGGATAATTTCTCCAAATTCCAATTCTCGCTTAACGCGAAAACATGATTTAATATAATATCAGGCTACATTCAAACCAGTCTCAATAGAACATCAACAAACATTCAACTCCCACGCGTGCGTGTTTTGCGCCGAGCGGAAAAACAGCTCTGCGCTTTGTTGACACGGAAGAATTACGCGTTTGAGGAAACTTTACTACAAGAAAAAACGGCTCTCCGAATACATTGGAGAGCCGTATTGTGTGCACGCGAGTCAAACGAAAAGCGGACGTTACCGCCGGTTGAGCAGGCGCGCAACAACCGGCCGATGCACCGTGATGATCCCCTGCGGACAAAACTCCTGACAGCAGAAACAACGGATGCATTTTTTGGCGTCAATCTTTGCGCGCCGTTCGCGGATGGTGATAGCGGCGGCAGGGCAAACCGTTTTGCATTCGGCGCAGCCGCTGCAGCGCTCGCGCGCGATTCTCGGGCTGCTGGCAAACATGCCGGAGAGGATCTTTGCGACCGTCTCGTCTTTGGAACCCCAGAGCGTCACGTCATGCTTGGGCGTGAGCAGAAAATCGGGAATTACGAACGACGCAAGATCGCCAAATACACGCAGCTTTGCAACATCCCCCGGGACAAGCCCGCGGTTGACCGCGCCCTCAAGCGTCGGCACATCGTGCGGAGTCAGATTCATCAAATGCGCGCCGGCAAGGTCGAGCGCGTGCGGGTTAAAAGATGCGAGAATTGCGCCCATAAAGCGCGGGCTGCCGCCGGAAGGGCCGTTTCCCTCCATGGTCATGACCGCGTCTGCAATCGAGAGGAGAGGCTTGCACCACTCGCAGATGTCCACCAGCATATTAGCAAACATCCTGTGCGTGTTGTAGCGATAGTGATATTCGGACTTGCGCATCCCGGGCACTGCGCCAAAGAGGTTCTTGCAGGCACCGGTAAACGCCATGAGCCCGTGTGTTTTTATCTTGCAAAGATCGATGATGGCATCTGCCTCGATCAGATAGTTTGTAATTTGGAATTCTTTGGCTGCGACGGCTTCGGGATAAGCAACATCCGCGATCGAAAAATCGTCGTTGAGTGCTGCTCCCGCTTCTAACACTTGGCGCATGCCCGTGCTGGCGTAGACCGCCGAGAGATAGGCGGCGCTGAATGGCCCGCCGGGGCTGTCTCCAACCACGACGCTGGCGCCGCGCTCAACCAGCAGCCCGCACAGTGCTGTGACGACCTGCGGGTGAACGGTAGCCGCTTTTTCGGGCTTGATGCGCATCATCATGTTGACCTTCAAGGCGATCTTCATGCCGGGGGTTACCCAGGCAAGCCCGCCGATGGGTGCCAGCGCGGCAAGCAGGGCATCTTTCACGGGCTGTGGATCGTAGGATTCACAGCGCGCAATGGAGACGTCACAATTCATGCTTTTCTCACGATCTTATTCTAATTTGCATTCGATGCATCGCGATCTGGCAGATCAGGCTCACAGCAAACGAGCACAGCTATTGTTCTTTTCCGGTCGATAGCTCAATGATTTTTTCGACGGTGATCTCTTTGGTTGGGACATTGCAAACACAGGTGCGGTTTGCCAACACGGCCACTCTGTCGCAGACGCCCAGAATTTCCTCGATATCGGACGAGATAAAGATGATCCCGGCTTTCTTCTTGATCAGGTCGTTGATGGAGTTGTAGATATCGACCTTGCTCGCAATATCCAGGCCTCTTGTTGGTTCGTCCAAAATAAAAATCTTCGCGCGGCTCATAATCCATTTGGCAAAGATTGCTTTCTGCTGATTGCCGCCGGTGTACTCCATGATATTGCTGTGCAGGGTGTGCGGAATATTCAGTTTCTCAACATAATCGGCCACGGCCTGCTCAAGGTATGTCGTGTTGATCATGCTGAAGTTAGAAAACCGCTTTAAAGAGGAAACCGCCACGTTGTTGCTGATGTTAAGATAACCGAAGATGGAGTCGGTCAGCCTGTTTTCGGGGATGAGCGCAATGCCGTTGCAAATAGCTTTGTATGGGCTGTCGATCTTGATGGGCAAGCCGTTTAATTTCACCTCTCCAGCCACGCCGTCCACGGCGCCAAAGAGGCAGTTTGCAAGCAGCGTTCGTCCGGAGCCTGCCAGTCCGGTAATGCCGAGGATGTCTCCCTCGCACAGATCCAGGTTGATATTGAGGAGCTTATCAGAGAAGCCGAGATTTCGAACGCTCAGGATATTTTTGCCTTTTTGAATGACGATTTTTGGATATCTGTTTTTGATGTATCGTCCGCTGAGCATCTTGATGATCTCTTCCTGAGAACACTCGGAGACGATTTTTGTGCCGACGATGCTGCCGTTTTTGATGACGGTCACGCGGTCTCCAAGCAGAGAGACATCTTCCAGACAATGTGTGATATAGAAGATTCCGGCACCTTTTGATTTGATCTTTTTGACGATGCGGTAAAGCAGGGCGCGCTCGCTCTGGGTGAGCGCCGAGGAAGGTTCGTCCAGGATGACGACAGGAGCGTCTGAAATATATGCCCTGCAGAATTCGATGATCTGCCGCTGGGCAAACCCCAACGACGCAACTTTATCAAACACGGATACCGGCAAGCCAAGGTCATCGATGAGCTGCTGACACATATAATTCAGCTTGTCGTAATCGATGCTTTTGAGAAACCTGTTCTTATAAGGGAGCTTGTTGAAAAAGAGATTTTCTGCGATAGAAAGCTGCACCAGCATGGTTGCATCCTGGCGAATATAGATGACATCGTCGAACAAATCGGTTGAAAAGGATCGGTTCCGAACGAGTTGATTCCGGATATAGATTGCGCCTGAATCGGGCGTGACAAGACCGCTGATGATCTGCATCATAAGGCTTTTGCCTGCGCCGTTTTCCCCCATGATGACATGTATCTCATTTTCGAACAGATCGATATTTATGTTACTCAGGTGAAAATTATCCAACTGATAGTTGATATTTTCAAGCCTTAAGAGTTCAGATGACATTCCTGCACATCCTTTCGAAAGCATCCTGCGAAAGACTATTCTTCGTAGATATTGACGGAAGTGTAGAGTTGAATATTCAGGTCGAACACATAATCCTTATACGCATCGTCTAGTGTGGAATTTGGAATGATCTTATCCGCTATGTCCAGCTCGCCGACCCTGTAGAAGGATTTCG
>JAUYTF010000135.1 GCA_030695285.1 Eubacteriales bacterium
CCGGCTTGCCAGCACAGTCAAGCTCGTTGGGCAGGACGCGGATCTCGCAGCTTGCCAGCGGATTGTGGAGGGTACGCAGCTGATGACCGTCTATAAACCGGTGGAAAAGCTCGCCAAGGAAGCGGCGGAGCTCGTGCTACAAATGGTGCTCGGCGAAAAACAGACGCTGAGCGACACCATCTTTGACGGCGTGTATGATGTGCCTTACAAAAAACTTACGCCCATCATGGTGACGCTCGATAACATCGACGAGGTGATTATCGACGGCGGATTTCACCGCAGAGAGCAGGTTTATCTGAATCTGAATTAGCCATTCTGCACCTGCCGACCCGAATCGCCTGCCCGAATCAACTCCTGCTGGCATTTTTTTGATAGAAAATAGCACAATATTGCAATTCTGGATATTATTGCTGTGCTTTTCAGAAATTTGCGCAATATTTTACAGATACTAAACAATTGTGAAAAAAATAAGCCAATATTGAGCAGTATTTATCAGATAAATCCTCTTTATGATTGCAAATCGCTGTGATAGCTTGTAGATACAGCCAAGTAGGCATATCAAACACTACACATCAAAAGGAGGAGAATTCTACACATGAAGAAGATCATTACCGTACTCCTAGTCGTGGCACTGCTGTTCTCAATGGCAGCATGCGCTGGCACGGGCGCCAAGAACGACAAGTTCGTCGGCATCTCGATGCCCACCCAGGATCTGCAGCGTTGGAATCAGGACGGCGCGAACATGAAAGAAAAGTTCGAAGCGGCCGATTACAAAGTTGATCTGCAGTATGCCAACAACGAAGTCAACACCCAGGTCAGCCAGATCGAAAACATGATCTCCGCAGGCGTAAAGGTTCTCGTCATCGCCGCCATCGACGGCAAGACGCTGACCTCCGTTCTCGCATCTGCCAAGGAAAAGGGCATTTTCGTCATCGCCTACGACCGTCTGATCATGGACACCGACGCTGTAAGCTACTACTGCACGTTTGACAACTACATGGTCGGCACCATCCAGGGTCAGTATATTGAGTCGGCTCTGAAACTTGCTGATGGTGGTAAGTACAACATCGAAATCACCGGCGGTGACCCGGCGGACAACAATGCTCTCTTTTTCTATCAGGGCGCAATCGACGTTCTTCAGAAGTATATCGACAGCGGCGTTCTGACTGTTGTTTCCGGTCAGGTGAAGTTTGAAGAAGTCGCCACCCCCGCGTGGAGCACCGAAACCTCTCAGGCCCGTATGGAAGCCATCCTCGCGTCGTTCTACGCTGACGGCACGCAGCTTGATGCTTGCCTCTGCTCCAACGACTCCACCGCCAAGGGCGTGACGAACGCGCTGGGCAGCTCCTACACCGGCAAGTATCCGATCGTCACCGGTCAGGATTGCGACGTTGCCAACACTAAGGACATCATCGCTGGCAAACAGTCGATGTCCATCTTCAAGGACACCCGTACCCTCGCAGCGCAAACCGTTGCGATGGCCAGCGACCTGCTCGCCGGCAAGACCCCTGAAGTCAACGACACCAAGAGCTATGACAACGGCACGGGCATCATCCCGACCTACCTCTGCGCGCCGGTGTTTGCGGACATCAACAACTACGTCGAGCTGCTGATCGATTCCGGTTACTACACAGCGGATCAGCTCAAATAATCGAACCAAAATTCGGGCTCAACCCGGTCG
>JAUYTF010000143.1 GCA_030695285.1 Eubacteriales bacterium
ATGGACGCGGCAAAGGGAGATGCGTTGATCATTATCGACGTCGATCTGCAGGACCCGCCGGAGTTGATTCCGGAAATGGTTCGCATGTGGGAATCGGGCGCGGACATCGTATACGGCAAGCGCGTCAGACGCAAAGGCGAAACGCTGCTCAAAAAAATTACGGCGAGCCTGTATTACCGTCTGCTCTCGTGGATGAGCGCCTACCCCATCCCGCTCGACACAGGCGACTTCCGCCTCATCGGGCGCAATGTGGCGGACGTGTTTTTACAGATGCGCGAGCACAACCGCTTCCTGCGCGGCATGTCCGCCTGGATGGGCTACAATGCGGTGCCGATCGAATATGAGCGGCAGGAGCGGTTCGCAGGCAAGACAAAATACTCGCTCAAGAAGATGCTGCGTTTGGCCAGCGACGGCATCACGGGCTTTTCCGATAAACCGCTGGCGCTGCCGATTACGCTTGGCCTCGCGCTGATGCTGCTCTCAGGCATCGGGATGATCGCGCTGATCGTGCTTGCGCTCGCCAGTGGCGTCGCTCCATGGCTCTGGGCTGCCTGCGGTATATTCTTTGTGCAGGGTATCACGCTGTTCATGATGGGATTACAGGGCATGTATCTCGGAAGAATGTATGACGAGCTCAAAGGCCGTCCGCTGTATATCGTCTCCGAGAAACACAATCTGGATTGATCCTCCACCGCTTCCCCGCCAATCGATACCGCGTGAACGAAATCATTCGCTTTTTGAGATGGGCTAAGAAAGTTTTTTGTTGCGGATTATCCGCAGATATTGTACAATACTTTGGGTTTTAGCGTGAAACGCTTTCATTGATTGCTCACTCTTTCCGGCATACAAAGACTGATTTTATCCGGATTGACACACGCAAACCCCAAACGCAACACCGTATATGAAAGATTGTACAATACTTTGGGTGTTAGAGTGAAATGCTTTCATTGATTGCTCACTCTTTCCGGCATACAAAGACTGATTTTATCCGGATTGACACACGCAAACCCCAAACGCAACACAGTATACTAAAAAAGGAGAACATAGATATGGCAATTAAAGTAGGTATCAACGGCTTTGGCCGCATCGGCCGCCTGGTATTCCGCGCAGCCGCAGCCAACCCCGAAATCGAAGTCGTCGGTGTGAACGATCCGTTCATCGACCTCGACTACATGGTCTACATGCTCCGTTACGACACCGTTCACGGTCAGTTTAAGGGAGACATCTCCATCAAAGACGGCAAACTCGTCGTCAACGGCGAAGAAACCGCCGTATACGCCTGCATGAACGCAAACGAGATCCCGTGGAAAGACTGCGGCGCGGAATACATCGTGGAATCCACCGGCATCTTCACCACCATCGACAAGGCGAGCGCGCACTTCGTGGGCGGCGCAAAGAAGGTCGTCATCTCCGCTCCGTCGGCCGATGCTCCGATGTTCGTCATGGGCGTCAACCAGGAAAAGTACACCAAGGACATGACCGTTGTCTCCAACGCGTCCTGCACCACCAACTGCTTAGCGCCTCTTGCGAAGGTCATCCATGACAACTTCGGCATCATCGAAGGCCTCATGACGACTGTTCATTCCATCACCGCGACGCAGAAGACCGTCGACGGCCCGTCCAAGAAGGACTGGCGTGGCGGCCGTGCGGCAGCGCACAACATTATCCCCCGCTCCACCGGCGCCGCCAAGGCAGTCGGCAAGGTCATCCCCTCCCTCAACGGCAAGCTCACCGGTATGTCCCTGCGCGTTCCGACGCCGGACGTCTCCGTGGTTGACCTCACCGTCCGCTTGGAGAAGGGCGCAAGCTACGACCAGATCAAAGCCGTCATGAAGGCCGCTTCCGAAGCGCCCGAGTGGGCCGGCATCATCGGTTATACCGAAGATAAGGTCGTTTCTTCGGACTTCTACACCGATCCGCGCACCTCTATCTTCGACGCCGAAGCCGGCATCAGCCTGAACGACAACTTCGTCAAGCTCATCGCCTGGTATGACAACGAGTGGGGTTATTCCTGCAAAGTCCTCGACCTCATCGTGCACATGGCGAAGGTCGACGCGAAGTAACTCAGTCACCATCACGAGAGAGGGCGGTTCATCCGCTCTCTCTTTTTTTCTCCGTTTCTGAGATTTTTCTGTAGCACATGTTGTTCGTTTTCACCTTGCAATAGAACGCTTACACCCGCGTTTCGTTTGACGAATCTGCTCTTTTCGTGTTACAGTATTCATGGTAAATACGCTTTAATGCATGTAATGAATGATGTAATTAGCTGTCGTTTCTGCATGCAGGCAATCGGCCGAAAGGATTCCCGTTATGAAACCCGTATCCCGTAAATTCTTCCTTTTGGTTGCTGCGGCAGCATCTTTGCTGCTTCTATCCGGTTGCAGCGTTAACGCACATACGCAGGCGATCACAGACGCTGTCATCGCTTATTCCGATTATTATATCGAGGTGCGCGGCCTCGGCGATCAGGTGCGGGCACAAAGTGATGCAGCGGATGACCCCGCCAAGAGCGTAAACTATACGATTTCAGTCGATATTCCCGATTATACCCGCATCGACCAGGCCAAGGCAAACTTTGTTCTGCCTGAGCCCAGCGTCTCTTCGCGCAGCGCCAACTCCTATGAGAAGCAGGCATCGCTCGCCCTTCGGCAGGCATTGGAGCAATATGCCATGCAAAACGGCGCGGACGGCTACATCCAACTTCCCGTAACGTTCTCCGTCACCTCCTCCGGCAGCAGCTGGACGGCGAACATAACAAGCCAAAGCAAGCTGGATATCCAAAAGACGGTCGAGGACATGATTCTAGGCGTACTGCAAAAAAGCGATGCTTACCGCGGGGATTATCGGCGTATGCAGGTCTCTTCCGTGCTACCGAGCCTGCTGGCGGACGTGCTGGGCGGAGCCTCGTATGCGCAGCTCATCGAGATCACGGATGTCTCCCCTACCACAGACGGCAACTATGCCGCCACGTTCTCTTATCCCGATGCGGCGTTTGTCTACGGCGCGTTGGGGGATGCCTACGTCGCGTCGTACAATCAGCAGTTTTACGGCAACGAGCGCACGGCAGATCTCACCACCGAAGGCCTGAAAGACATTCCGCTCGAAAGCGCGCAGCAGCAGATTGCGACTGTGCTTGTCTCCCATGACGAAATGACGCAGACGTTTGCCCTGCTCGACGACGTCGGACTGGCCGCGCTCATCGCAAACGCAAAAGCGCAGGCGGAACAGAGTGCTTCCGCTGCGGTCAATGCGCAATGGCGCACTATACCGCTCGATATCCCAGCCAACGCGAGTGTGCTGGAGGGTGAGAGCCGTGGCAACCAGATCGTGTTTAAAACCGGCACGTCCCTCGGAAAATACTTCTGCGTGCGTTTCTATTTGATCTCCGGCGAGGACACTTCCGAGGAGGGCGTGCTGCAACTCGGCGTATTCATCATCGGCGGCAAAAGCGCGAAGGTGAAGCTCCCGACGGGCTACTACCGCGTCACCTGCGTTGCGGGCGAAAGCTGGTATGGCCTTGAGCACCTCTTTGGCAGCGACATGAAGACCTACAATGGCGAAAATGCGATCCGCTCCCGCAGAGGCTACGTCAACAACATTTCATTTGAGTAACCGCGCAGATACGCAAAATTGCGCAACAAACAAGCTCCGCCGTTCAAGCGGAGCTTGTGTTTGCGTGCCGTTTTTATAACTGATCGCTATTTCAACGCGAGAAACGCAAAGAGAGGGTAGTGATCGGAATACTCCGTTGGAATCGCGCGCGCATTGAGCACGGTGATGTTCTTGGAGACGATGATGTTATCGATCTGCGACATACCGATCGCTTTGTTCGAATAATTATAGAACTTCGTCGCACTTGTGTTCACAACGCGATAGTTCCGCGTAAACCCTGAAAACTCGCTCTCTTTTGCATTGAAATCACCTGTTAGAATCTTATACTCGTTCTGATCCGCATTCATGATCGAGAGCACTTCTGAAAACTGCTTCTTGCGGAGTGCTGCGGATTCGAAAGAGAAATGCGTGTTGTAAACCGAAACGCGCTTGCCGTCGATCATATACTCCACTTTTTGCAAACAGCGCTGCTCCTTATCTTCGCTGGAGAGCAGCGTCACTTCCGTGCTCTCCGGTTTAAACTTGGAAATCTGACCGATACCATACTGACCGCCGGATGGATATTTTATCGTCTCTGCAAAAGAAACATGCTGCGCATTTTTCGTGCGCACAGAGAGCAGATTGCTCTTGTTTTCCTTCTGATTGATATAAACTTCCTGCACGCCGATGATATCCGGCCGCTGCGCCGCGATCAGCCAGCCCTGCATCTCGACGTTGTCGTTGCCTCGTTTGATATTCCACGTGCCGACCGTCAGCACATCCCGCACGAGATAGATGGAGTATTTCACAACCCCGCCAACAGAGATGCGGATGGTTTTACTGTTGCCTGACTTAATGGTGTATTTCGCGCTTGCGATACCGGTGTTGCCGATGCTGACCTTGACGCCCTCGTTTGCAACGGCTTTGATATCCACTTCGCCCTGCGTGGCGGTGAGCACATAGCCGTATTCAGTGGGTGAAAATGCGGGGGAAAGCGTTCCACCCGTCACGTCAATGCCGCTGAGTGCATTGTTTGCAACGTCTGCTTTGAGTTCCATATAGGCGGAAGACACGTAGCCGACCACACCGTTGTACTCAATCTGATGCCAGGGGCCGCTTGCGTACGCCTGGGTGACTTTGAAGGTGTCCCCCTTGTTCGCCTTGCCGAGTTTATTTGCTTTGAGGGACGGTTCTGCGCGGACGTTGACATCCTGCTGCACATTGAAAATGGTGCCGGTATAGTTCAGTTGATAGGAAGGCAGCGATGCGTCGATATCGACATAGATGCGGTTGACATAGCCGGTTCTCGTTCCGGCCTCCACGCGGTACCACTCGGCATTGACGTTGCTCTCGAGAATCTTTACCACCGTTCCTATGTCTAAGCGCGTGATCACACCGCCGCTCGCGCTGGCGGTCTTGCGCAGCGAGACATCGTCCGCATTGATGATTCCTGTACTGAGCGTCATCGCCCGCGCGGAAGAAACCGGCAGCATAGCTGCACAAAGCGCAAACAACATCATCAAAACGAGCGCGATTCGCTTTCTCATAAGCCCTCTTTTCATATTATCTGCAATCCTGTGAAGTATAATGATTCTCGCTGCTGCTCTGCTAAATAAAACAGCATCGGTTGGATTCTCCAAACTTGAGTGTAGTAAAAATATGGTAGGAAGACAAGCAGCTTCCCGCCCAATTCACGAAAACGTTACATTGCGTATGATCACTTCAACACGCGGTAGATGTTCGCTTCATACGGTTCGAGCCCGTCGCCCTGCGCCATGTAGTTGCTAAAGAGCAGCTCCATCTCGCCTTTCGCCTTCGGCTGTTTGATGGTGCGCGCACAGAGGTTGACCTCGATATAGAGCCGCTCCGCCCCGTTGTCCCGATAATAGCAGAACACATCCTCCTTTGCGCTCTCCAGCGGCTCAAACGTGCCGTAGACCAGCGCGGAGTGATCCTTTCGCAGCTGAATCAGTTCCTGATACGCGCGCAGCACGGAGGTTTCCTCCGAAAGCTGCTGGGATACATTGCAAGCGTCCTTGTCGCCCACGCGAATCCAAGGTTCGTGCTCCGAAAACCCTGCGTAGATTTCATTGGTCCATTGCATCGGAGTGCGGCTGTGATCCCGCGAGCCGCAGAGCACTGTGTGCCATGCCTGCTCCGGCAATGTTCCGCCCGCGATCAATTCGCTGAACTTATTGATGCTCTCGATATCCCTCAGCTCGGACATATCCGAAAAATCGACGTTCACCGCGCCGAGCTCCTGCCCCTGGTAGAGAAACACCGTGCCGCGCGCGGTGAGTAGCAGCACGGCGAGCAGCTTTGCAATCACATCCCGGAGTTCTTCGTTGGGGTTAATCTTGCTGACCATGCGCGGGTTGTCGTGGTTTTCCACGAATATGCTCGGCCAGGCGTAGTCTGCATAATCTCCCTCCACTCGACACAAGCAATGCTTCAGATGGTTGAGGTTATAGCGGTAGTCGTCAAACCGATTCTTGCCGAGGTTTTCGAGGTGGTCGAAGCTGAACACGGTGTTCAGCTCTTCCCGCTCGTCCGCGGTGAGGAGCTTATTCATCTCCGGACCCGTGCCGGGCGTCTCGCCGACGATCAACGCCTCGCCAAAGGCGCGCTTTCTGAGCTCGTGCAGATACTCGTGAAGCCGATTGCCATAAAAGTAGTGTTCGATGCCGCTGAACTGCAAGAGCGCGCCGAGCGTTACGCTGCCGTCCTCCAGCGAGGTCTTACTAATGTAGTTGATCACGTCCAGGCGGAAACCGTCCACGCCTTTTTCGCGCCAGAAGTCGATGATAGAGCAGACCTCGTCCCGCACTTTTGGGTTTTCCCAGTTGAGGTCTGGCTGCTTCTTCGAAAACAGGTGCAGATACTCCTCATCCCGCGTGTCCACCTTGTCCCACGCTGGGCCGGAGAAGAAGCTGTGCCAATTGTTCGGGTGAGCACCGTTCTTGGGTTTGCGCCAGATGTAATACTCTCCGTGCTCGCCCTGCGGGTTTTTCGCAGAGTCGATGAACCACTCGTGCTCGTCGGATGTGTGATTCACCACGAGATCCAGAATCAGGCGCATGTCGCGCGCGTGTATTTGCCGTATCAGTTCTTCCGCATCCGCCATCGTGCCAAACTCCGTCATAATGGCACGGTAATCGCGCACATCGTAGCCGTTGTCGTCGTTGGGCGAATCGAAGATCGGCGAGAGCCAAATCGCGTCTACGCCAAGTTCCTTCAGGTAATCGAGCCGCTGAATAATACCTCTCAGGTCGCCGATGCCGTCCCCGTTGCCGTCCTGAAACGAGCGCGGATAGATCTGGTAGATCACCGCTTCTTTCCACCAATAGTGCGTATTGGTCTTTGTCAGCGGCTTGGTGTTCGCCTCCTGATTAAACAGGTCGATCATTGTGTCGATGACATAGTCCGCGTCCGGCATCGCTTTTCCGGCAAATTTCGGAATCGTGGAGAGCTTGAGCGACTTGACGATGGGGTTGAGAATCACTTTTTCGTTGATGCCAGCATACTGCACCAGCTGAGAAAGCACGTCCTTTGCAATGGGGTTGTTGAGCAGCTCGCTAACCTTGGTGTCTCTTGTGATCATTCAGGCATATCCTCCGTGCTGCGGCAACTCGCCGCGCAATCTCGATGCTATTGCATCTATTGTACCGCTCTTTCGCTCAGCTTGTCCACGCCTCTTGTGTGAACTCTCTGGAAAAGAACGCAGCGCGCATGCACGAAAAAACGTTCCAAAAAGAGGTTTCCTTCGTACAAAAACAGGCGAATCACTTCGCCTGCTTTTTTTGAAAAATCTTTGTTATTCGCCTACGGCGACCTCGTACACGCTGACTTGCTTTTTGCCAAGGTGCTTGGTTTCGAAGCGGACAACGCCGTCGACGGTTGCAAAGAGCGTATCGTCTCTGCCAATGCCGACGTTGTTGCCGGGATGGAAATGCGTGCCGCGCTGACGCACGAGAATGTTGCCCGCGAGCACGAACTGCCCGTCCGCACGCTTCGGTCCGAGACGCTTGGAATGGCTGTCGCGGCCGTTACGGGACGAACCGACGCCTTTTTTATGCGCAAACAGCTGCAGATTCATCTTGAACATATCATTACACCTCCCTGTGTCGTATTTTTAGCGATTTTCGATACGACTCCTGTATGGAGCAAAGGCCCGCTTCCATCGTTAAAAACAAAAGCTCCGCCCGATCCAACCGCTCCCCGCGCGTATCGTCCGCAAGAGAGCAGTGTATTCCTTCCGCATCGTCGATGGAACAAACGAGGTCTTTCCCCTCTTTTAGTCCGACGACCTGAACCAGTCCGAGACAACACGTTTGCGTCAGCGCGGAAATCGCGCTGCAAACGATGTCCTCCCCCGCTTCGCCAAAGCCCGCATGCCCGGTTGAAACGAACCCGACTGTGCGATTGCTTTTGCGAAGCATTGTTACGGTTACCATTGCGCCTTACCCGATCGAGAGAATATCGACCTTGGTGAACGGCTGACGATGGCCGCGCTTTTTGCGGGAATCTTTCTTCGGCTTATACTTGAATACGACGACCTTTTTGCCTTTGCCGTGTTCGAGCACTTTGCCGCGAACCACGACACCGCTCAAGACGGGCTTACCCACCTTAACACCGCTGTCATCCGCAACGAGCAACGTTTCAAAATCGACTTCGGCGTTCACATCGGCTTCGAGTTTTTCAACCAGAATTTGGTCGCCAACCTCTACCTTGTACTGCTTCCCACCAGTTTGAATGATTGCATACACGATAACTGCACCTCCTCATACCAGACTCGCCCAATCACGGTGGCGCGATATAAAACCGCGCACTTATACCGCCCCGGAGCGGCTCACCGAGAGATCATATCACAACGAATAGACCCGTGTCAACGAAAAAACCGCCGATTAAGCGGTCTTTTCCTATCCTAGCGAATGATCTTGCAATCCTTTTTCGTTTCCTGTACCTTTTTCTCCGAAAGCGGGCGCACAGCGAATTTTTCGAGGTGCATCGTTGGAACAGGGCGCACATAATAGGTGCCGCCCTCCTCCGCGGGAAACAGGCATCCGTGCTTCTTTTCCGAAACTTCCATAGCGGTTACCACGTCCGGATGCGCTTCGATGAGGATGCGCTTGTTGTTGCTGCCCTTGATGACCTGTATCGTCTGCTTGCGGATGCGGTTGATCATGGTTTCGGGCGCGAGCACCTTTGCATCCCCGTTGCAATAGGGGCAAATCTGCTGCAAGGTGTCGGAGATGCTCCTGCCGGTCTTCTTTCGCGTCATCTCGACGAGGCCGAGGTGTGTAAAGCCAAACACATGAGAGCGGGTGTGGTCATCACGCAGCGCGTTTTTCAGCGTGGTGAGCACGAGCGCGCGGTTTGCCTCCTTCTCCATGTCGATGAAGTCGATGATGATGATGCCACCGATGTCGCGCAATCTCAGCTGCTTTGCGATCTCTTTTGCCGCCTCGCAGTTGACCGCGGTGATCGTCTTTTCAAGGTTGTCTTTGCCAACGAATTTTCCGGAGTTGACGTCTATCGAGGTCAGCGCTTCGGTGCGGTCGATGATGACATAGCCGCCGCTCTTGAGCCAGACCTTTCGAGAGAGCGCCTTTTCAATCTTGCTCTCGGTGTCATAACGGTCAAAGAGCGCTTCGCTTTCTTTGAGCAGAATGCGCGCCTTGAGCTTGGGCGCCATCACGTCCGCGATTTCACGGAGCTTGTCGTAGGCTTCCGTGTCGTTGACGAACACGCGGTCGATGTCCTTCATTAAAAGATCGCGCGCGGTGCGAAACAGCAGCGATTGCTCAGCGTGCAGAATCGCCGGCGCTTTTTTTGCTGCCGCGCGTTTTTCGATCTCGGCATAGAGGTTTACGATGCTCTCGAGGTCTTCCGAGAAGTCCTGCTTGGTTTTTCCCGCCGAAGCAGTGCGCACGATGACGCCCATGCCCTTGGGCTTGATCTCATTGAGGATTTTTCTGAGGCGCTGGCGTTCCTCGTCCTTGTCGATGCGGCGCGATACGCCGACATAATCCATCGTGGGCATCAGCACGAGCGAGCGACCCGCAAGAGTGATGTGTGTGGTAACGCGCGCGCCTTTGGTGCCAACCGGGTCTTTTGCCACCTGCACTATGATGGTCTGGCCGGGCTTGAGCAGATCGCGAATGTTTTTCGACTCCGGCATCTGCTCGATCATGTCGTCCGGATCGTCCGAGAGCACGATGTCTCCCGCGTAGAGGAAGGCGTTGCGCTCCAGTCCGATGTCGATGAAGGCCGCCTGCATACCGGGCAGGACGTTCTGCACCTTTCCGTTGTAGATGTTGCCGACGAGGCGCTCCGTCCCCTCCTGCTCTACATAGAGCTCGACGGGCGAGCCATCCTCGACGACCGCGACGCGGGTTGCCACGCCGCTTGCGTCCACCAGGATTTCTTTATTCATTTTTCCCTTCTCTTTCCTATTCCGCGGGCAGATGCGGCAACAGGCCATCTTCGGCAAAATACATGTTCGAACGGAAAATTTCGTAGGATCCATGCGCATCCAAACGCGCGAGCAACGCGTCGATGAGAGCATCGACCCGCAACCCGCCATCGGCTTGCAACTTGCCTAGAACGCGGAGGGCGGCTTTCTCTCCCTCGACCTGCTCCACGGAAACCCGCAGGATATACGGACGCATGTCTACGGGTTTTATCCCGCCCTTTGTCCGTTTTTGTATGATGATTTCGCCCGCAAGCATGGCTTCGAGCGTTTCGTCCAGTTTTTCTCTTAAAACAGGTGCTTCAAGCTGAAAACGCACACGGTACTCCGCTGCGCGAAGCTTCGCCGAGAGTGACCCAAACTGTTCCGGAGCGGTAAATGCGCCTGAGATAGACATCCCCTGCGGCATTACGGCATTCGCTCGCTGCATAAACTCCGAGGGATCGATCTCTTCGGAAAGCTGCACCTCAAACCATTCGCAACAGCTGCTCATACCCGTTGCAGCTGCGGTCGCAAACGAAAACTGCGGATGCGGGTTAAAGCCGTTGGAATAGAGCAGCGGCAGGTTCGCGCGGCGAAGCGCGCGCTGCAACGTGCGCTGAATATCCAGATGCGAGATCATCGCGATCTCTTGGCCTTTATGATATGCGGCAATTAGTTTCATAACGCGCTCCAAAGCACCATTTTATTATTAACGGCAATCAGTTTCATAACGCGCTCCAAAGCATCCGTTGCAGTTCTCGCGGCAATCCGGTGTGGTTTCGCCGCTCAGTGCACGCTCGTATTCGCGGCGCAAGTACTGCTTGGTTACCAGCATGTCGACAAAATCCCATGGCAAGGCATCCTCGAGTGCGTATTCCCGCTGGGCATACGCCTGCTCGCTCAGGCCACAGTCCGCAAACGCCTGCGCCCAGGCTTTGCTCTGAAAATGTTCCGACCAGGAGTCAAACCGGCAGCCGAGCTGATAGGCGCGCAAAAGCACGTCTGCTAGCCGCTCGTCCCCGCGCGAAAACGCGGCCTCCAGCACGGAGAGCAGAGAATAGTGGCAGTTGAGCTCCGCCCCGCGCACGCCCTTGAGCGAATTGCGCAGTAGCTCCTGTTTGCGCTTGATCTCGTCAGCCGGCACCTGCCCGCACCATTGAAACGCGGTAAACGGTTTCGGAACAAAGGTAGACACGCTCACGTTGAGCCGCAGGCCTTTGCCGCGCTGCTCTTTGGGCAGCTGGTAGAACTGCCAGCTGATCTTGCGCGCAAGTTGCGCGATGCCTAGAATGTCCTCGTCTGTCTCCGTAGGCAGACCGATCATAAAATATAGCTTAACGCTGCTCCAACCTGCCGAAAACGCGTCCTGCGTGGCGCGGAGAATATCGTCCTGCGTTACGTTCTTGTTGATGACATCTCGAAGCCGCTGCGTGCCCGCTTCCGGCGCGAACGTCAGCCCAGCTTTCCGAACGGTCTGCATGACGGAAAGATCGTTTGCCAGCTCGCTGTCCACGCGAAGCGAGGGAAGCGCCACGGAAACCTTACCTGCTTCCATTTCGCGGATGATCTCGGGCACGAGCTTGTGCACCTCGGAATAATCTCCCGTGCTCAGACTCAACAGCGATACCTCATCGTAACCCGTGCAGCCGATCTGCTGGCGCGCGAGTTCCATGAGCGTTTCGCTCTTTCGCTCGCGAATCGGGCGGTAGATATACCCCGCCTGACAGAAGCGGCAGCCGCGCGTGCAGCCGCGCATGACTTCCAGCGCCACGCGGTCGTGCACAATGCCGAGATACGGCACGATTGGCTCGCCCGTGAAGACCGCCGTGTCGAGGTTTTTGATGATCCGCCGCACGACACAGTTGTCTTCCGTCCTGAGAGACGGCACATACACCCCGCGCATGGTGGAGAGTTCTTTGAGCAGCTCCGCCTTGCTCTTGCCCGCGCGCTTGGCGTTTCGCACCGCAAGCGTAACCTCCGGCGTCATCTCCTCACCGTCGCCGATGAGCACAGCGTCCATAAAAGGCGCAATCGGCGCTGGATTGCAGGCGCAGGGCCCGCCGCAGATGATGAGCGGGTCGTGCTCGAAACGGTCTTTTGCGAGCAGCGGTATGCCGGAAAGATCCAGCATCTGAAGAATATTGGTATAGCACATCTCATAAAGAAGCGCAAAGCCGACAATGTCAAATTCCTTGAGCGGACGCTTGGTTTCCAGCGAAAAGAGCGGCATGTGCTCTTCGCGCAGCACCTGCTCAAAATCCGGCCAGGGGGCAAACGCGCGCTCACAAGCAACACCCTCTACGCTGTTGAGCACGTGATAGAGAATGCGTGAACCAAGATGCGACATGCCGATTTCGTATACGTCGGGAAACAAAAGCGCAAAGTGGATGTCCGCCTCTTGCTTGACGATGCTGTTCCACTCTCCGCCGATGTAGCGCGCAGGTTTTTCTACGCGGCTGAGCAGGCGGTTGAAGGCTGTTTGATCCAAAGCTGTGTTCCGTTCCGTCCTCTTGTTTTCGGCGTTTGGCGCAAATGTCTTCTTCCGATTCTTTCAACATTCTGGCATATGACACCTAATTAAAGAGTTTATCATACGCGCCGCGTCCGGTCAAATTTACAGCCGCAAGAAAACTGCGCCGATACGAGTATGCGGCGCATGCTCCGGGCTGAATAACGTGTGTCTGAATCAATCATTTTGTTGCAGATAGACCGGAGACGACACCCAAAGAAACGGATTTCGAACCGTTCTTACGCTGAGCGCGCGCAGTTTCATCTTACTGCGATACCATCAATATGCGATACCCTGCTCCAACATCGCTTTTGCCACTTTCAAAAAGCCTGCGACATTCGCGCCAAACTCATAGTCGCCCTCTCTGCCGTATCTGCAAGCTACTGTGTCGATCTGGCAGAAAATATCCGTCATGATGCATTTGAGTTTGATGTCCACCTTATCGAAGGCCCAGGAACATCTTTGGCTGTTTTGAGTCATTTCTAATCCGGATGTCGCTACGCCTCCGGCATTCGCCGCCTTGCCGGGCAGATAGATAACGCCGTTGTGGATCAACTCCCGCAGCGCTTCCGGCGTTAAGGGCATGTTGGCGCCTTCACCAACGGCAAAGCATCCGTTCTGTATCAGTGCTATTGCTGAATCCAGATCGACTTCGTTCTGCGTTGCGCATGGAAGCGCGATGTCGCATTTCAGCTTCCAGATGCCGTTGCAGCCGTCATAATAGCGCGCGCCTTGCCTGTATTCAATATATTCGCGGATCCTGCCTTTTCTCACTTCCTTGATGTCTTTCATGATATCCAGATCGATCCCGTTTTCATCATGAATGAATCCGTTCGAATCGCTCATGGCAATGACGCGCGCGCCGAGCTGCATTGCTTTTTCGGCGGCGTAGATCGACACGTTTCCAGAGCCGGATATACTGACGCGCGCACCATCAAAAGAAAGGTTCTTCTTGTGCAGCGCCTCTTCTACGATATAGCACAACCCGTATCCCGTCGCTTCTGTCCGGACGAGGCTTCCGCCCCACGAGCACCCTTTTCCGGTGAGCACACCAGAGAAGTCGTTGACCAGCCTTTTATATTGCCCAAACAAATAGCCGATTTCGCGCCGTCCCACGCCGATGTCTCCAGCCGGAACGTCCGTGAACTGCCCGATATGACGATAAAGTTCAGACATGAAGCTCTGGCAGAATCTCATGATCTCACCATCCGATTTTCCTTTCGGATCAAAGTCGCTACCGCCTTTTGCGCCCCCCATCGGTAGCCCTGTCAATGAATTCTTGAGTACTTGTTCAAAGCCTAAAAACTTGAGTATGCTCGCGTTAACGGACGGATGAAACCGCAAGCCGCCCTTATACGGGCCGATCGCGCTGTTGAACTGCACTCGATACCCTCTGTTGACTTGTGTGTTGCCAGCATCATCGATCCACGATACCCGGAAGATGATCTGGCGCTCAGGCTCTACAAACCGGTTGAACACTCCGGCGCGCACCCACTCCGGATGCTCCTTTGCAACGATCTCAAGCGATTCCAGCACTTCGGAGATCGCCTGGTGAAACTCAGTCTCGTGTGGATTTCGTTTCACCACATCTTCCATGACTTGCGCTAATAGGTCCATTTTTCGCTCCTACAATATGTTTTGATATATTATATATATTTAAGAAACAGCAAGCAATCATTTTAAGATTTTATATATTTTTTTCTTTCGGCATGAAATTCTTTTCGTGCATGCCTTTTTCGTTTGAATAAGCGCTCTGTCGATTGCAGAAAATGAATATTCAACACGGATTTGAAAAAAGCATGCAAATACCTTATGATGTGGTAGAATGGATTTGCTTTCATTTGCACTTGCAGATTGATCAGTCCGAATGATTGCAACCCCCAGCTTTTTTATCATACTGATGAGGAGACTCGTATGCTGCTTTTAAAAAACGGCCTGATCCACACCATGACGCAGGAAGTGTTTTCCGGCGATATTCTGATTGAAAACGGCAAAATATCCGCCATCGGCGCCGCCCTTTTTGCAGACGACGCGGAGGTGATCGACCTTGCGGGACAGTTTGTTCTGCCGGGCCTGATCGACGCGCACTGCCATATCGGCATGTGGGAAGACGGTATGGGCGAAGAGGGCGCGGACGGAAACGAGACGACCGATCCCATCACGCCGGAATTGCGCGCCGTGGACGGCCTCAACCCCTTTGACCCATGCTTTAAAGAAGCGCGGGAAGCGGGAGTGACCACCGTGGTCACCGGCCCCGGCAGCGCGAACGTCATCGGCGGGCAGTTTGCCGCGCTAAAGACCTACGGCCGCAGCATCGAGGAGATGGTACTGCGCGACCCGATCGCCATGAAGGCTGCTACCGGCGAGAACCCGAAGTCTGCTTACGCTGAAAGAAAAGTCGCCCCTACCACGCGCATGGCCATCGCTTCCCTGTTTCGCTCGACCATGACCGGCGCGGTCGAGTATCAAAAGGGGATGGCGAAAGAGGACGACAAGCCCGACAAGGACATCGCCATGGAAGCGCTGCTGCCGGTGATCAACCGCGACTTGACCGTGAAAATCCACGCCCACCGCGCGGATGATATCCTCACGGGGCTGCGGCTTGCCAAAGAATTCAACCTCAAGGTGACCATCGACCACTGCACCGAGGGGTACATGATAACGGATGTGCTCAAAGACCGCCTGATCGAGCAGGGCGCGGGCATCATCATTGGCCCCCTTCTCTCCGAGCGCAGCAAGATCGAGCTGAAAAACCTCTCGTTCTCCGCCCCGCGCGTGCTGGAAGAAGCGGGCGTGCCTTTTGCGCTGATGACCGATCACCCCGCGATTCCGATTCAGTTTCTGCCCGTGCAAGCCGGCCTTGCGGTGCGCGAAGGCTTGAGCGAGGAAACGGCGCTTCGCTCCATCACGCGATATGCCGCCGAAATCGTGGGCATATCCGACCGCGTCGGCACGCTCGAAGTCGGAAAGGACGCGGACATCGCGGTCTTTGACGGGCACCCGTTCGACTACCGCACACACTGTGTGCTCACGCTCATCAACGGTATTGTCGTGCACAATTCGATCAAACGGGAGGCATAAATTCATGCGTTCCACATTTGCATCCGTATCACTCGCCAACATCAGGCATAACATAGAGCTGATGCGCTCCCGCCTCAAACCGGAGACGAAATACCTCGCCGTGGTCAAGGCAAACGCATATGGGCACGGTATGGAGGCGGTTGCAAACTGCGCTTTGGAGAGCGGCGCGGCGTATCTTGGCGTTGCGTTTGCCGAAGAGGGCGTGCGCCTTCGCCTTGCTGGCATCACCGCGTCGATCCTGCTGCTTGGCGCGACGGACGAGGGCCACATGGACGATGTCATCCGCCATGCGCTGATGCCGACGGTTTTTACCGTAGAAACCCTCCAGCTGCTGCAAGCACGCGCGGCGAAACTCGGCATGATCTGCCGCGTCCACATCAAGGCGGACACGGGTATGAACCGCATCGGCTTTACGAGCGAAGCGGCGTTCACGGAAGCGATATTGCTGCTCAAACGTTGCCCGAACCTCGCGCTCGACGGGCTGTTTACGCATTTTGCGGTGTCCGAGCGCGCGGACACCTCCTTTACGCTGCTACAGGCGGAGCGCTTTTGCCGCTATGTGGAGATTTGCAGCCAGAACGGCCTGCACCCCATCCTGCACGCGAGCAACAGCGCGGCTGCGCTCCATATTCCCGAAGCGCAGTTTGACATGGTGCGCGGCGGCATCGCCATGTATGGCTGCCATCCCGCAGGTCACGCGGTCGATGGCATTGACTTGCGGCCTGTGATGAGCTGGCACGCCTATCTCACGCACATCAAAGTAATCCCCGCGGGAGAGGGCGTGAG
>JAUYTF010000154.1 GCA_030695285.1 Eubacteriales bacterium
GAATATCTCTATGAGCACGGGTTCATCGATCGCATCGTGGAGCGCAGAGACCTGCGCGAAACGCTTGCCTCGCTGCTTGCGCTACACAATGCGGGGCGCACAGAAACGGCGGGGGGTGCGCGCAGATGACGACAAAAGACACGAAACCGCCGATGAAAACGTTACAAACGAAGGCAAAGCAAACGAACGCATTGCTGCCGGACGCTTTGACAATGGACGCCTTACCGCTGGCGGCAGACCCTGGCTGGGCGAGCGTAATGTGCGCGCGCAAGGAAGACCGCCCGCAGGCGCGGGACTATATCGAAAAACTCTTTCACGGCGTGTTCGAGATGCGCGGGGATCAGTGCATGGGCGACGACGAGGCAATCGTCACCGCCGTGGCCTGGTTTGAAACGTATCCTGTCACCATCATCGGCCAGCAGAAAGGCCACACGCTGGAGGAACGCATGCGCTGCAACTTCGGCATGCCGTCTCCCGAGGGCTACCGCAAATCCATGCGCGCCCTGCAGCAGGCAGAGAAGTTCCACCGCCCTGTCATCTGCCTTGTGGATACGCCGGGGGCGTTTTGTGGCGTGGAGGCAGAAGCAAAAGGGCAGGGCCGCGTGATTGCGGAGCATCTAAGGGCAATGGCGACGGTGAAAACGCCTTGCATCTCAATCATCATCGGCGAAGGCGGCAGCGGCGGCGCGCTCGCGCTCTCGCTGGCGGATCGCCTGATCATGCTTGAGAACAGCTATTTTTCCGTGATCTCGCCGGAGGGAGCTGCGTCGATTCTGTTTAAGGACAGCTCATTGGCTTCCGAGGCGGCAAAGAACCTGAAGCTCACGGCGGGCGACCTCAAGCGCTTTGGCATTGTGGACGGCATCATCCGCGAGCCGGAGGGGTATTCCCGCTTTCACATGGACGAGAGCGCTGAGGCGGTCAAAAAAGCCATCCGAAACGCGCTCAGAAGGCTCACGACTCTTCCGCCTGAGCGGCTGGTCGAGCAGCGGCAGCAGAAATACTTAAATATGCGGTGGCACTGAGTAAAAACAAGTTAAGATTAGAATTCGGTTTGTTCAAATACGCGGTGGCACTGATTCTTCTTCGTTATAAGAATCGCCCAAGACGATAGAACCCAAGTATTCCGGAAGATGAGGTGAAACAAGATGTTAGCACCGGTTTCGATTACGGGCATCGGCAAATGCGTGCCCGAAAAAGTAGTGACCAACGACGAGCTGGCCGCGTTGGTGGAAACCAGCGACGAGTGGATCAGCAAGCGCACAGGCATCCGCGCGCGCCACGTCGCGGTGGAAGAGACGGCGACGAGCCTTGCGGTCTCGGCGGTAAAGGACGCGCTCGCGATGTCCGGCGAAAAGCCGGATAGCGTCGGCGTGATCGTTGCCTGCACCATCACGGGGGATGAACTCACCCCCTCTCTGGCGGGACAGGTGCAAAAAGCGCTCGGCATACCTCTCTGCGCGGCACTGGACGTCTCCGCGGGCTGCACGGGCTTTGTCTACGCGCTCGTGACGGCGGCATCGCTGATGGACACGCTGCAAAAGGACGTAGCCATCGTGGTTGCCAGCGAGATTATGACCAAGTATTGCGACTGGACGGATCGCGCCACCTGCGTGCTCTTTGGCGACGGTGCGGGCGCGGTGGTGCTCCGGCGCAGCGAGGCGGCTCGCTTATTACACCCGATTCTCTCCGCGACGCCGGATACGGACGACGTGATCGTGGTCAAAAAAGAGGCGAGAAGCACGCCGTTTACGGGTGAGGTCGTGTCGAGCAGAGAGTCCATCCGTATGAAGGGCGCGGACGTGTTCACCTATGCCGTCGGCGTGCTGGAAGAAACACTCAAGGAGCTCTCCGTGCGCTGCGGCGAACAGCCCATCCAAAAGATCGTTCCGCACCAGGCAAACGAGAAGATCATAGATTTTGTCATCCGCTCGATGAAATTAGGGCGAGAGCAGTTTTTCGTGGACATCGCAAACTATGCCAATACATCCTCCGCCTCCATCCCGATTGCGCTTTGTGACGCATGGGAGTCCGGCTGGCTCTCTGCGGGCGACCGCGTAGCCATCATCGGCTTCGGCTCGGGCCTCACCAGCGGCGGAGCGGTGATCGATTGGACCATACAAAACGAAAAGGAGAACAAATAACATGCAGGAAAAAATTATCGCAAGCCTTATGGCGCAACTGGATCTCGATCGCGAGGCGATCAAGCCGGAAAGCCGCTTTATCGAGGATTTCTCGATGGACTCGCTGGACATGGTGGAGATGCTCATCAACCTCGAAAAAGAGACGGGCATCAAGGTTCCCGTGGAAGAAGTGGGGGATATCCACACCGTCGGCGAACTCATTTCGCACCTCGAAGGAAAGCAGCAATGAAGTACCCCGGCACAATCTGCGCGCTCATCGGCACAGAGTATCCGCTGATTCAGGGCGGGATGGCCTGGGTTTCGGACGCGAATCTTGCCGCTGCCGTCTCGATGGCGGGGGGCTTAGGCGTCATCGCCGCAGGCAACGCGCCGCCGGAATGGGTGGAGACGCAGGTCAAGCTCCTTCGTGAAAAGACCGACAAGCCCTTTGGCCTCAATGTCATGCTGCTTAGCCCCTATGTCGCGCAGATTGCCGATTTGGTCTATGACCTGAAGGTGCCTGTGGTCATCACGGGCGCGGGCAATCCAGATGCGTATGTCAAGCGCTGGAAGTCGGCGGGCTGCGTAGTGGCTCCCGTCGTGGCGAGCCGC
>JAUYTF010000157.1 GCA_030695285.1 Eubacteriales bacterium
CGGCGGTCAGCGGCGCAGATGCGACATCGCGCGCGCGCTGGTGAACACGCCCAAGATTCTCTTTCTCGACGAGCCGACCACTGGCCTCGACCCGCAGACGCGCAAGAGCGTATGGGATACCATCACGAAGCTCCAGCGCGACGCGGGCATGACCATATTCCTCACCACGCACTATATGGAAGAGGCGGCGGAGGCGGACTTCGTCATCGTCATCGACAACGGCAACATCGTCGCCAAGGGCACGCCTTCCGACCTCAAGGAACGCTTCACGAGCGACAAGCTCACGATGACCACCAAGGAGCCGGAGCAGCTGGCAGAGCGGCTTACCGCCGCCGGACTCGTGCCGGAAGTGGTTGCAGACCGCGTGACGCTGCGGGTGGCAAACACACTCGCTGCGCTGCCGCTGCTTGAAACATATAAAGATGCCATCACCGGCTTTACGGTGACGACAGGCACGATGGACGATGCGTTTATCGCCATCACCGGAAAGGAGATTCGCGAATGATACACTATACGAAGCGCAACCTCCTCGTCTTTTTTGATGAAACGGAGGCGATCGCATGATTGACTTTACGAAACGTAACCTCATCGTCTTTTTTGATCTAAAGGAGGCGATCGCATGATTAACTTTACAAAACGCAATCTCCTCGTCTTTTTTAAGGACAAGGCTTCTGTTTTCTTCTCGCTGCTGTCGGTATTCATCATCATCGGCATGTATGCGCTCTTCTTAGGCGACGTTTGGACCAGTAGCATGAGCGACATCCCCGGCGCGCGGACCATCATGGACAGCTGGATTGTCGCGGGCCTGATCGCGGTGACGTCGGTCACCACCACGATGGGCGCGTTTGGCGCAATGGTGGAGGATAAGACCAAGAAGATCATCAAGGATATCCACTCCTCCCCGCTGCCGCGCGCAAGCATCGCAGGCGGCTATATCCTCAGCGCATTCATCATCGGCGTGATCATGTGCATCATCGCGCTGGTGCTCTGCCAGCTGTATCTGCTCAGCGGCGGCGGCGCTCTCTTTACCGGGATGCAGCTGCTCAAGATCTTCGGGTTGATCCTGATCTCCACGTTCAGCAATACCGCGATGATGCTGTTTTTCGTCTCGTTTTTCCAGAGCATCAATGCGTTTTCCATCGCGAGCACGGTCATCGGCACCATCATCGGCTTCATGACGGGCATCTATATTCCCATCGGCCAGCTGCCGGAGGGGGTGCAATGGGTCATCAAGCTCTTCCCGCCGTCGCACTCCGCGCTGATGCTCAGGCAGGTAATTATGGAAGACCCCATCAAGGTCGGGTTTGCGGGCGCGCCTGCGGAAGTGGTGGACGGGTTTAAAGAGATGCTGGGCGTCATGTTTAAGGTCGGGGAGACGACGGTCACGCCGATCATGAGCATCGGGCTGCTGACGGTGTCCGGAATCCTGTTCCTTGGGCTTGCGATGCTGAGCCTTTCCAGAAAAAAGAGATGATTCCTTAGTTAAGGGAAACGTAATTACCCCCCGCTGGCGGTTGTCGGCGGGGGTTTTCATATGCGAACATTCTTACACTACATTGTTACTCTTATCTGCTTTTGGTAGTGTAATGATTTTACACTACATATCATTGATTTTATACTAATTGTAGTGTAATATAGTACTACGCAACCAAAGTTCACTCTGCAAGAATGGTTGTGTAAGGAGGCAAATTTTATGAAGGCAAATAGCGACTCCGTCGTTTATGGCGTACTGCAAGACGAACTGGATCGTAATCGGCGTATGCAGGCTCGCTATCGTCAAGAGATCGATCAATTACCCAAGGGCTCGCTGTTTCTACGAAAGATCAAACAGCATCAGTATTACTATCTGAATTATCGTGAGCAAGATAAGGTCATAGCAAAGTATTTAGGGAAGCGAGACGATGTGCAAATCGAGGATATAAAAAAGCTCATCGCAGAACGCAGACGTTACGAAGACTTGCTAAAAAAACTGAGCAGAGAAGAAAAAATGCTGATGAAAGCGTTGAGGTAAACCGGTATGAACAAGGAACAGGAACAAGCATTTTGGGATACCATCAAGGTGCTGCATGAGCTGGATGTTCTTCCGCATGTCATGCTCATTGGCTCATGGGCAGAGTATCTTTACCCTTTACTTTTTGAAAGCGGGTTTGAGCCGAATATTCGCACGAGGGATATTGACTTTTTCTATCGAAATCTGAAGCTACCGAATAAGCCCGTTCGTTTTGTTGAAGCGATGAAGAAGAATGGTTTTCTCTATGATGTTGACTCGATATCGGAAGTAGCGAAATTCTACAAAGAAGACTTGCTGGAGATCGAATTTCTCACGAAGGTTTTTGGTTCGGGTGCGCGAAGCGTTTATTTAATCGCGGGCTTGGGTATCAAGGCAGAAGGCCTTCGAATCATCAACATATTAGATGATTTCGCAACGGAAGTAACACAAAACGGATACACGGTGATTGTTCCATTGCCTTCTGCTTATGTTGTTCAAAAACTTCTGGCCAATCCAACCCGAGTTCCGGCGAGTAAAAGGGAGAAGGACATCGCTTCTGTCGTGAATCTGCTGGATCATATCAAAGCCAGCGAGAAACATCGTCAAGATTTGAATCGTGTTTTATCTTCCTTAACCGTCAAGCAGAGAAAAGTATTAGATGAAGTGACAAAGACAAATCGTATCGATTTTGAATAATGGGGATTGATGGCTAATCCTCTCTCGCGTTTGGGTTTACTGGGTGGTATAGTGAGGGAAATGAGATTTGGAGGGGTACTGTGAGAGAAAATTGGAAATGGATAAAAGCTTATTGGGTTAAGGTGATTTTTATTACACTTGGAGTAATTCTCGCCTTAATTGTTCCTCCTTTAGTAGTACATTGGATGTTTAAAACTCCAGCAAAAACGCCATTTTTTGAGAATACATGGGGGCCAGGAGATTTGATAACCTATATCGCTGGGTTCGAAGCATTTGCCGGCACAGTTTTTTTAGGAATAACTGCAGTTAAGCAGAATAAGCGCAATATTGATATAAATGATCGTTTACTCAGAGTTGAAGAAACAAGCAGCAAGTTCCAAAGATATCCAAATTATAGAGTTACCAAGTGTTTTATTGAACAGACTTCTATTAGAAAAATTCAGGATCTTAGTATAGTTATCTTCTTCAATAATAAACTAACTAAGGAGCAAATATGTTCTCCTGAGTGCATAGATCTGCAATTCCACCGATTCTTATTCAATATTGAGAATATATCTGATTTTAATGTTACGCTTTCGATGATTAGTCTCACCTTAATTTCTCTTCCAGAAGCAAATATTGAAGTTGATTACAATACTATTGCTTTGGTGAATATCGATCAATACTTTACACTAGCCGCCAAGCAGGAACTACCGTTAAGCTTTATGATATACGATACCGACTTGAAAGAACAACCAAGTCATCAAGTAAATATGAAGTTGCTCGTTAAGAACAATCTTAACGAGGAATTTATTCTTTCACTGAGATTTGTATTGCAAGTAACTGAAAAAACCAACATTTTCAAATTGATATCGGAGCAAATTTCGCACGTATAAAATAGTCAACTTAAATAATTGCATGTGGTTGACATTCGCATTCCCCTCCCTTATACTACCCCCTAAGGAGATTCTCCATGACCGTACAAGACCACCTTCGCACGCTCCTCGAATCCAACAAGAGCGTCTTCCTCTCCGGTGAGGAAATCGCCCGCCGCCTCGGCGTGAGCCGAAACGCGGTCTGGAAGGCGATCAAAGCCCTGCAAGCGGACGGCTACCCCATTCAGGCCGTGCCAAACCGCGGCTACTGCCTCGCCGCCAGCAGCGACGTGCTCTCCGAAAGCGGCATACGGCAGTATCTCACCGGCGAAGCGCAAGCGCTCGACCTGCGCGTTTACGACTCGGTCAACTCCACCAACCTCGTGCTCCGCTCCCTCGCCAACGAGGGCGCGCCAGAAGGCACGGTGGTCATCTCCGCCGAGCAGACAGGCGGGCGCGGGCGCAAGGGGCGCAGCTTTTATTCCCCGCAGGGCACGGGCGTTTATGTCTCCCTGCTGCTCAAGCCCAAGATCGCGCCGGACGACGCAACCCTCATCACCACCACGGCGGCAGTTGCCGTCAGCGAGGCGATGGAAGCGCTCTCGGGTGAACCCGCCGAGATCAAATGGGTCAACGACGTCTTCCTGCGCGGCAAAAAGGTCTGCGGCATCCTCACGGAAGGATCGTTTGACATGGAGAGCGGACAGTTTGAATACGCCATTCTCGGCACGGGCATCAATGTCTACGAACCGGATGGCGGCTTTCCGGAGGAGATACGCGGGATTGCGGGCAGCGTGCTTCTTTCCCCCACGCCGGATGCGAAGAACCGCGTCATCGCGGAATACCTCAACCGCTTTCTGCCGCTCTATCGCAGCCTCGGCAGCGCAAAAACCAACGCGGAATACCGCAGGCGCAGCTTTGTGCTGGGGCGCATGGTCAATGTGCTCACCGAAGAGCGCGCAACCCCTGCCCGCGCAATCGACGTGGACGACCACTGCCGGCTGGTGGTGGAGTATGCGGACGGCCGCCGCGAGGCGCTCTCCTCCGGCGAAATCAGCGTGAGGGTGATTTAGTTTATTTGCAGCCGCGCTGCAGGCAAAAATAAAAAGAGAGCTATCGTTTTGCAGCTATGCTGCATGCATAAACAAAAAGAGAATCAACGTTAGGAGAACTGTTCCAGATGAACCCTGTTGCAAAATCGCGGACTTACAAGATGATCCTCGTGGCGCTGTTTGCAGCGCTCATCGCCGTCGGCGCGTTTATCCGCGTGCCCGTACCGCTCGTGCCGTTTACGATGCAAACGTTCTTCGTCGTGCTCGCGGGCATGCTGCTGGGCAAAAAGCTCGGCGCTGCCAGCGCCTTGGTCTACCTCGCCGTGGGGCTCATCGGCATACCCGTCTTCACGCAGGGAGGCGGCATCGGCTATGTGCTCAAGCCCTCGTTTGGCTACCTGATCGGCTTCGTGGTTGGCGCGTTTGTCACGGGCGCGATTGTAAAGAAGGTCGAGAATCCCAGCTTCTGGCGGCTGTTGCTTGCAGCGCTTGCGGGGCTAATCGCGGTCTATGTGCTCGGCACGACTTACTTCTACTTCCTGAGCAACTTTTATCTGGGCAAGGAGATGTCCGTCTGGACGGCGGTGCTGTATTGCTTCCTCGTGTTCGTGCCGGGCGATCTGGCTAAGAGTATCGTCGCCGCGCTGATTGCCAAGCGCATGATCCCGGTGCTCAAGAAGAACAACTTGTCTTAACGAAAACTGCAAAACAAGAGCCGGAGCGTTTGCCCCGGCTTTTTTTGTTGAAGTGTTATGCTCTATTGTCCAAAGAAAAAACCTGCGTCTGGTAAAAAATCTCAAGTGCGCTGCTTGAGCAGTTTTCTCACGCGCTTCCAGTCCGGATAATACACATCCATCCGTCGCCAGAATCGCTCCCCGTGCCCCGCCTCATGCAGATGGCAGAGTTCGTGCGTGAGCACGTATCTGAGGCACTCCGCGGGCTTTTCCACCAGCCGAAGATTGAGCGTTACCAGCGCGGTCTTGATGTTGCAGGTGCCCCAGCGCGTCTTCATATCCCGCACCTTCAGCTCGCCTGCGCGCTTGCCTACCGTTCGCTCGATTGCGGGCAGCATTGCGCCGGCCGCCTCGTAGAGCTC